>NZ_JARWRU010000461.1 GCF_029867845.1 Nocardia farcinica
CCGCCCCCCACCCCCATCCGCCCCCCCCCCCCCCCCCCCCCCCCCCCCCCCCCCGCGGCGCACCCCGGAACCGACCGAGGACTCGCCGAGGATGGTGATCGGGCCGATCTGTGAGGAGTGCTGCACGTGGGTGCCGCCGCACAGCTCCATCGAGAACGGGCCACCGATCTCCACGACGCGCACCTGGTCGCCGTAGTTCTCGCCGAACAGGGCCAGCGCGCCCATCTTCTTCGCCGAGGTCAGGTCGGTGACGAAGGTGTTCACCGGGAAGTTGGCGCCGACGGCGTCGTTGGACACCGCCTCGATGTCGGCCTTCTGCTGCTCGGACAGCTGGCCCTGCCAATTGAAGTCGAAGCGCAGGTAGCCGGGCTTGTTGAGCGAGCCCGCCTGCACGGCGTTGGGGCCGAGCACCTGGCGCAGCGCGGCGTGCACCATGTGCGTGCCGGAGTGGCCCTGGGTGGCGCCGCTGCGCCAGGACGGATCGACCTGCGCGAGCACCACGTCACCCTCGGTGATCTGCCCCTGCTCCACGGTGGCCTTGTGCACCCACAGCTTCTTGGCGATCTTCTGCACGTCGTTGACGCGCAGCTTCAGCCCGCTCGCGGTGAGCTGGCCGCGGTCGGCGATCTGACCGCCGGACTCGGCGTAGAGCGGGCTGCGGTCCAGGATCACCTCGACGTCGCTGCCCTCGGTGGCGGTGGGCACCCGCACGCCGTCGGCGATCAGCGCCAGCACCCTGGCTTCGGAGGTCAGCTCGTCGAAGCCGGTGAACTCGGTGGCGCCGCGGTCGACGAGCTCCTTGTAGATGCTCAGGTCGGCGTGCGCGTGCTTGCGGGCGGCGGCGTCCTCCTTGGCGCGACGGCGTTGCTCGGCCATCAGCGCGCGGAAGCCCTCCTCGTCGACCGACAACCCGGCCTCGGCGGCCATCTCCAGGGTGAGGTCGATGGGGAAGCCGTAGGTGTCGTGCAGGGTGAAGGCGTCCGAGCCGGAGATCTTGCTTCCCCCCTCGGCCTTGACCGCCGAGGCGGTGTTGTCGAACAGCGCGGAGCCGGTGCTCAGGGTCTTGAGGAAGGCGGTCTCCTCGCCGACGGCCACGGTGCGGATGCGCTCGAAGTCGGTGGCCAGCTCCGGGTAGGAGGGCGACATCAGGTCGCTGACGACCTTCATGAACTCCGCCATCACCGGCTTCTCGGCGCCGAGCAGGCGCGCGGAGCGCACGATGCGGCGCAGCAGCCGGCGCAGCACGTAGCCGCGGCCGTCGTTGCCGGGGTTGACGCCGTCGGAGATCAGCATGGCCGCGGTGCGGGCGTGATCGGCGATCACCCGGAAGCGCACGTCGGAGGCGTGCTCGACGCCGTACTTGCGACCGGTCAGCTCCTCGGCGCGGTCGATGATCGGCCGCAGCAGGTCGGTCTCGTAGACGTTGTCGACGCCCTGCAACAGCATGGCCACCCGCTCGATGCCCATGCCGGTGTCGATGTTCTTCTTCGGCAGCGAACCCACCGGCGGGTGGCCCTGCTTGGGGCTCAGGTCGCCGCGGATGTCCTGCATGAAGACCAGGTTCCAGATCTCCAGGTAGCGGTCCTCGTCGGCGACCGGGCCGCCTTCCTTGCCGTACTCCGGGCCTCGGTCGAAGTAGATCTCCGAGCAGGGACCGCCGGGACCGGGCACGCCCATGTCCCAGTAGTTGTCCTTGCCGTCGCGGAACTGGATCCGCTCCTTCGGGATTCCGGCCACCCGGTGCCAGATCTCGGCGGCCTCCGGGTCGGCCTCGTAGGCGGTGACCCAGATCCGCTCGGGATCGAAGCCGAATCCACCCTCCTCCTGGGGCTTGGTGATCAGCTCCCAGGCGAGGGTGATGGCCCCCTCCTTGAAGTAGTCGCCGAAGGAGAAGTTGCCCGCCATCTGGAAGAAGGTGTTGTGGCGGGTGGTGACGCCGACTTCCTCGATGTCACCGGTGCGCACGCACTTCTGCACGCTGGTCGCGCGCGGGAACGGCGGCGCCTCCTGGCCCAGGAAGTACGGCTTGAACTGGACCATGCCTGCGTTGACGAACAGCAGGTTGGGGTCGGCCAGGATCAGCGAGGCACTCGGTACCTCGGTATGCCCGGCACGGACGAAATGGTCCAGGAAACGCCGTCGAATCTCGTGGGTCTGCACAGGTATCGAGCCTACCGGTGCCGCGCACCCGGTTTTTCATCGCCCGGCCCGCTCCGGGCCGCGTGTCAGCGCCCGCGGACGATGCGACGCAATTTCGCCACTCGCGAGCCGATCTCGCGCTCGTATCCGTGGTCGGTCGGCCGGTAGTAGTCCGCGCCGACGATCTCGTCCGGCGGGTACTGCTGGGCCAGCACCCCGTCCGGGTCGTCGTGCGGGTACCGGTAGCCCTGCGCGTTGCCCAGCTTCGCCGCGCCCGCGTAGTGGCCGTCGCGCAGGTGCGGCGGCACCGGCCCGGCCTTGCCCGCGGAGATGTCGGCCATCGCCGCCGACAGCGCCGCGGGGACCGCGCCGGACTTGGGCGCCGTGGCCAGGTGGATGGTCGCGTGGGTCAGGGTGAGCTGTGCCTCCGGCATACCGATCAGCTGCACCACCTGCGCGGCCGCGACGGCGGTCTGCAGGGCGGTCGGGTCGGCCATGCCGATGTCCTCGCTGGCCGCGATCACCAGCCTGCGCGCCACGAACCGCGGGTCCTCGCCCGCGCTGAGCATTCTGGCCAGGTAGTGCAGGGCGGCGTCGACGTCGGAGCCTCGGATGGACTTGATGAACGCGCTGACCACGTCGTAGTGCTGATCGCCCGCGCGGTCGTAGCGCACCGCGGCGCGGTCGACGCTGGCCTCCACCAGCGCCAGGTCCACCGTGCCGTCCAGGGATGACTCGGCGGAGGCCTCCAGCGCGGTCAGCGCGCGCCTGGCGTCGCCGCCCGCGATGCGGACGATGTGGTCGAGCGCCTCGTCGGTGACCCGGTAGGCCCCGCCGAATCCGCGCTCGTCGGCCAGCGCGCGCTCGAGCACCGTCCTGACATCGGCGTCGGTGAGCGAGCGCAGTTGCAGCACCAGCGAGCGCGACAGCAGCGGCGAGACCACCGAGAACGACGGGTTCTCCGTGGTGGCCCCGACCAGCAGCACGATCCGGTTCTCCACCGCGGCCAGCAGCGCGTCCTGCTGGGTTTTGGAGAAGCGGTGCACCTCGTCGATGAACAGCACGGTGCGTTCACCGGCGACCAGCCGCCTGCGCGCCAGGTCGATGACCGCCCGCACATCCTTGACCCCGGCAGAGAGCGCGGAGAGCGCCTCGAACCGGCGTCCGGTGGCCTGGGAGATGAGCGCCGCCAGCGTGGTCTTCCCGGTGCCGGGCGGACCGTAGAGCAGCACCGAGGCCGCGCCCGAGCCCTCGATCAGGCGGCGCAACGGCGAACCCGGCCCGAGCAGATGCTGCTGGCCGACGACCTCGTCGAGCGAGCGGGGCCGCATCCGCACCGCCAGCGGCGCCTGGTCGCCCGGCCCGCGGAAGTCCACCCCCGCGCTGTCGTGGCCCGTCTCCTGCACCGCCGCACTCGGCACATCGAAAAGCCCGTCGCTCATGTTTTCGACCGTACCGCCGCCCACCGACGAGCGTTTCCCCAGCTGTGCGAGCGCGGGCGCCGCCCGATTTGCGAGGGCCGCCCCGATCGGCTGGGATTCTCGGGTGGCCGAGATGGATTCCTTCGCCCGCCGGACTCTGCTCAAGGGCGGTGCGGCCGCCGTCGCCGCGACCGCGCTGACCGCCGTGCCCCGCGCCGATGCCTCGATCGAGATCTTCGGACACGGCGTCGCCTCCGGTGACCCGCTGCCGACCGGGGTGATCATCTGGACCCGCGTCACCGTCTCCGAGGACGCGACGCCGGGCTCCGGCGAGGGCGAGCCCGCGGCCGTCTACTGGGAGGTCTCCCGCGACGAGGAGTTCACCCAGGTGGTCGCCTCCGGCGCGGTCATGACCTCCGCCGATACCGACCACACCGTGAAGGTCGACGTCTCCGGTCTCGCCCCGGCCCGGGACTACTGCTACCGCTTCACCGCCTTCGGCAGGCACTCCCCGGTCGGCCGCACCCGCACCGCGCCCGCCGCCGGCGCGTCCCCGGACCGGCTGCGCTTCGGCGTGGTGTCCTGCGCGAACTGGGAGGCCGGGGCCTTCGGCGCCTACCGTGCCCTCGCCGAGCGCGGCGACCTCGACGCCGTCGTCCACCTGGGCGACTACCTCTACGAGTACGGCCGCGGCGAGTACGGCACCGGCTATCGCGCCCACGATCCCGGCCACGAGATCGTCACCCTCGCCGACTATCGGATCCGTCACGCCCAGTACAAGACCGATCCCGGCTTGGCGGCCCTGCATGCGCGGGTGCCGTTCGTCTGCACCTGGGACGACCACGAGTCGGCGGACAACTCCTGGTCCGGCGGCGCGGGCAACCACGACCCCGCCATCGAGGGCGCCTGGGCCGATCGCCGCGCCGCCTCGGTGCGCGCCTATCTGGAGTGGATGCCGGTCCGCGTGGGCGGCGCGGGCGACGAGCTGCGCATCTACCGGCGACTACGCTTCGGCGACCTCGCCGAACTGTCCATGCTCGACCTGCGCAGCTACCGCGACCAGGAGGTCCTGCCCGGAACCGACCGGCGCGCCGTGGACGCCCCGGAACGCACCCTCACCGGCCACGCGCAGATGGAGTGGCTCACCGCCGGCCTGGTGTCGGCGCCGGTGCGCTGGAAGCTGGTCGGCAACTCGGTGATGATCGCCCCGCTGCGCTTCCCCGCCCTGGACGCGGCCACCACCAGGGCGTTGTCGAGCGTGCTCGGCCTGCCCCGCGACGGCGCCACCGTCAACGCCGACCAGTGGGACGGCTACACCGCCGACCGGCGCAGACTGTTCGAGGCGATCACCGCCGCCGAGGTCTCCGACGTGCTCTTCCTCACCGGCGACATCCATTCCTCCTGGGCGGCCGACCTGCCGCTGAACGCCACCGATCCGGCCGGGCCGAGCGCGGGCGCGGAGTTCGTCGTGCCCTCGGTCACCTCGCCAAGCATCGGCGATCTGCTCGGCGCGCCGCCGCGCACCGCCGCGGTGCCGGTGGAGAACGCCATCGCCGCGGCCAACCCGCACCTGCGCTATGTGGAACTGGAGTCGCACGGCTACGGCGTCCTCGACGTGACCGAGGAGCGGGCCCAGATGGACTGGTTCCATCTGACCGACGTCCGCGACCCCGCGTCGCCGGTGCGTCACGGCGCGTCCTTCGCGGTGCCGAGCGGCGGGCGGATCGAACGCCGCACCGACCCGATCACCTGAGCGGCAGCCTGCCGACGCCCGAGCCCTGCCGAACCCCACGGGCCACCAGGCCAGAGACGGGCGGTTTACCCCCGGGGCCCCCCCCCCCGGGGGCCCGGGGCACCGGCCCCCCCGCCCCGCGCCCCGCGGGGAGCCCCGGCGCGGAAAACCCCCCCCCCA
>NZ_JARWRU010000462.1 GCF_029867845.1 Nocardia farcinica
GGTACAGCCGCTGCTGGGGGTCGCACTGGCGGCGGTGGGGTGGCCGCCGCGGCCAGAGGGGGGGGGGGTGGGTTGGGGCGTGGCGGGCGTCGTGGGTGTCGGGCTGGTGGTGCTCGGGCCGGCGGCGGCGCTGGACGGGGCCGGGGTCGCCGCGGGCGTGGGGTGCGCGGTGGCCATGGCGCTCGGCGTGACGCTCACCAAACGCTGGGGCAGGCCGCCGGAGGCCACACCGGTCGCGTTCGCCGGGTGGCAGCTCACAGCGGCAGGTCTGTTCCTGCTGCCCCTGACGCTGGTGATCGAGGGGCCGCCGCCGGCCATCGGGCTCGCGGCCGGGGCCGGTTATCTGTGGCTGGGGCTCGCAGGCGGGCTGATCGCCTACATCGTCTGGTTCCAGGGCATCGTCACCCTGCCGGTCACCTCGGTCTCGTTGCTGGGGCTGCTCTCCCCGTTGGTCGCCGCGCTCCTCGGGGCCGCCCTGCTCGGCCAACTGCTCGGGCCGGTGCAGATCGTCGGCTTCGTGCTCACCCTCGCCGCCGTCGCCGCCGGGCAGGTGCCGCCCCCCGCGCGTCTTCGCCCGGCTTCGTCCCTCGCTGCGTAGGAGAATGTCATGAACACCAGTCACACCGTGCTCGTCGCGGGTGCGACCGGACAACAGGGTGGCGCTGTCGCCCGCGCACTGCTGCGCGACGGCTGGCAGGTGCGGGCGCTGGTCCGCGATCCGTCCACCCCGGCCGCCGAGGCGCTCGCCGGGCTCGGCGCCCGTCTGGTCCCCGGCGATCTCGACGATCCCGCCGGTCTGCGTGCGGCGGCCCGGGGCGCGCACGGCGTGTTCAGCGTGCAGGCCTCCGACATGGCCGCGCCGGCTCCCGAGACGGAGGTGCGGCAGGGACGCAACCTCGCGGACGCGGCCGCCGCCGAGGGCGTGGCGCATCTGGTCTACAGCTCGGTCGCCGTGGCCGACCGCGACTCCGGCGTGGCGCATTTCCAGACCAAACTGGAGATCGAAGCGCATATCGCGGCGCTCGGCGTGCCCGCGACGGTGCTGCGTCCGGTGTATTTCATGGAGAACTGGCGGTATGCGATCAGCGACGAGGGCGGCGAGCGGGTGATCTCCACACCCCTCGACGCCGACCTCTCCCTGCAGATGATCGCGGTCTCCGATATCGGCCGCATCGCCGCGGCGGCATTCGCCGACCCGGGCACCCATATCGGCTCGACTGTCGAGATCGCCGGCGACGAACGCCCGGTCGCGGACATCGCCGCGCTGTTCACCGCCACCGACGGCGTGCCGACGCGACTGCGTCAGGTGCCGATGGCGCAGGTGCGTTCGGCGGCCGTCGAATTCGCGAAGATGTACGAATGGCTGAACGCGCACGGTTATGGGGCCGACATTCCGGCCCTGCGTTCCCGGTACCCGGGATTGACCACCTTCTCGGAGTGGGTGCGGCGGAACGTCCCGTCGCGGTGAGCGGGCTACCGTGCACGGTATGAGGGGACGTGCGCGGAAGGTGTCGGTCGCCGAGCTGGCGGCTGCGGTGCGGGAGCGGGCGGCCGGGGCGGGCGGACGGTATCTCCTGGGGATCGCCGGTCCGCCCGGGGCGGGGAAATCGACGCTGGCGCACACGCTGTGCGCGGCGTTGAACGACGGTGACACGCTCGCCGGGGTGGCGCCGATGGACGGCTATCACCTGTCCAACGCACGGCTCGACGAGCTGGGCAGGCGGGCGGGGAAGGGGGAGCCGGACACATTCGACAGCGCGGGGTTCGCCGGGAATCTGGCGCGATTGCGTGCGGCGCCGGTGGGTGAGGCGGTCGAGTGGCCCACCTTCGATCGGGCGCTGGACGAGCCGACGCCCGCGGGGACGGTGTTCGCGGGGGAGCGGATCGTGATCACCGAGGGGAACTATCTGCTGATGGACGACCCGGTGCTGGGGGCCTGGCACCGGGTGCGGGGGCTGCTGGACGAATGCTGGTATCTGGATGCCGAGCGGGAAACACTGGCCACGCGGTTGACACGGCGGCATCGCGACGGCGGGCGGTCGGAGGCGGCTGCCAGGGAGAAGGTGGAACTCAGCGACCTGCGGAACGCGGAACTGGTCGCGAGAACCCGGGGCCGGGCGGATCTGGCGTTGCGGGCCGAGGGCGACGGGTACGTGGTGAGCGAGTCGTGATGCCCCTCGCGATCCGGTCGTGAGGGGCGCCACGGGTCAGCGGTTGTCGCGGTACCAGCGCACCAGGGCGGCGGTGGAGGAGTCGTCCAGCGGCTCGGGGTCGTCGGTGGCGGACAGCAGCGGGGCCAGCGCGTTGGCCTGCTGCTTGCCGAGCTCGACGCCCCACTGGTCGAAACTGTCGATGCCCCAGACGGTTCCCTCCACGAACACCTGATGCTCGTAGAGGGCGATCAGCTGGCCCACCACCGAGGGGGTGAGCTTCGGGGCGAGGATGGTGGTGCTGGGGCGGTTGCCCGGCATCACCTTGTGCGGGACGACCTTCGGGTCGGTGCCCTCGGCGGCGATCTCCTCGGCGGTCTTGCCGAAGGCGAGCACCTTGGTCTGGGCGAACAGGTTGCTCATCAGCAGGTCGTGCATGCTGCCGGTGCCGTCGGCGGTGGGCAGATCGTCGGTGGGGCGGGCGAATCCGATGAAATCGGCGGGTACGAGCCGGGTGCCCTGGTGCAGCAGCTGGTAGAAGGCGTGCTGGCCGTTGGTGCCCGGCTCGCCCCAGAAGATCTCCCCGGTGGAGGTGGTGACGGGGGTGCCGTCGGCGCGCACGGACTTGCCGTTGGATTCCATCGTCAGCTGTTGCAGGTAGGCGGGAAAACGGGCGAGATCGTTCGAATAGGGCAGCACCGCCCGGGATTCCGCGCCGAAGAAGTTCGAGTACCACACGCCGAGCATGGCCAGCAGCACCGGCGCGTTGGCCTCCAGTGGCGCGGTGGCGAAGTGGACGTCGACCGCGTGCATGCCCGCCAGGAACTCGGCGAAGCGTTCCTTGCCGATGGTCGCCATCACCGACAGGCCGATGGCGGAATCCACCGAATAGCGGCCGCCGACCCAGTCCCAGAAACCGAACATGTGCTCGGTGTCGATGCCGAAGGCGGCCACCCGCTCGGCATTGGTCGACACCGCGACGAAGTGCCTGGCCACCGCCTGCTCGCCCAGCGCGGCCACCAGCCAGCGGCGGGCGGCGGTGGCGTTGGTCAGGGTCTCCAGCGTGGAGAAGGTCTTGGACGCGACGATGAACAGCGTGGTCGCCGGATCGAGGCCGTCGAGTTCGGCGACCAGGTCCGCGGGGTCGATATTGGAGACGAAGCGCGCGGCGATGCCCGCGTCGGCGTAGTGGCGCAGCGCCTGGTAGACCATGACGGGCCCGAGATCGGAGCCGCCGATGCCGATGTTCACCACGGTGCGGATGCGCTCGCCGGTGGCGCCACGCCACTGCCCCGACCGCAGCGCGTCGGTGAATTCGCCCATCCGGCGCAGGACTTCGCGGGCCTGCTCGCCGGCGTCGGCGCCGTCGATCTCCAGCGACTCGCCCTCGGGCAGGCGCAGCGCCACGTGACCGACGGCGCGGTTCTCCGAGGTGTTGATGTGCGCGCCGGACAGCATGGCGTCGCGGTGCTCGGGCACCCGCGCCTCGCGCGCCAATTCGACCAGCAGCGCGAGAGTTTCGCGGGTCACCCGGTGCTTGCTGTAGTCGATGTGCAGATCGCCGACCCGTATCGTCAGCTCGCGGCCGCGCTCCGGGTCCTCGGCGAACAGCTCCCTCAGGTGCCGGTGCGCGAGAACGCCGTGATGATCGTGCAGTTTCCGCCAGGCCGCCGATGCGGTGATGTCGCTGCTCACGCCGCCGAGGTTACTCACCGCCGGGCGGGCGTGCACAGGCAATGCGCCCACTCACCGGGTGCGGCGGCGCGGGCGGGGACAACGGCGGGAGCCGGGCGGAATCGCTGGGCGAAGGCGCGGTGCCGCACCGTCCGCGCTGTCTAGGCTGGCGTCATGGTGTCCGAACGCGAACTACTCGAATCCGTCCCGACGCGACTGTGGATCGGCGGACCCGTCGACGCCACCGGCGGCGGCACCTTCCCCGTGCACAACCCGGCCACCGGCGAAGTGCTCACCGAGGTCGCCGACGCCACCCCCGAGGACGCGGTACGCGCCCTCGACGCCGCGGTCGCGGTGCAGCAGCGGTGGGCGGCCACCCCGGCCCGCGAGCGCGGCGAGATCCTGCGCGCGGTGTTCGAGGCGATCAGTGCCCGCGCGGAGGAATTCGCCCTGCTGATGACCCTGGAGATGGGCAAGGCGCTGCCGGAGAGCCGTAACGAGGTGCGCTACGGCGCGGAGTTCTTCCGCTGGTTCGCCGAGGAGGCGGTGCGGGTGCACGGCCGCTACCAGCACGCGCCCTCGGGCACGGGCCGGATCATCGTGCACAAACAACCGGTCGGTCCCGCCCTGGCCATCACGCCGTGGAACTTCCCGCTGGCGATGGGCACCCGCAAGATCGGCCCCGCCCTGGCCGCGGGCTGCACCATGATCGTCAAGCCCGCTTCCGAGACGCCGCTGACCATGCTGCTGCTG
This sequence comes from Nocardia farcinica, assembly GCF_029867845.1. GTDB lineage: Bacteria > Actinomycetota > Actinomycetes > Mycobacteriales > Mycobacteriaceae > Nocardia > Nocardia farcinica_A. Next base: position 4,578 of record NZ_JARWRU010000462.1, read on the forward strand.
GCCCGGCTGTGCGCGGAGGCCGGGCTGCCCGACGGGGTGCTCTCGGTGATCACCACCAAGACGTCCGGCGCGGTCACCGGGGCGCTGCTCGACGATCCCCGGCTGCGGAAACTGACCTTCACCGGGTCCACCGAGGTCGGCAAGAAGCTGGTCGAGCAGTCGGCGGGCAAGCTGCTGCGCACCTCGATGGAACTGGGCGGCAACGCGCCGTTCGTGGTGTTCGACGACGCCGACGTCGACGCGGCGGTGCAGGGCGCGCTGCTGGCCAAGCTGCGCAACGGCGGCGAGGCGTGCACGGCGGCCAACCGCATCCACGTGCACAGCGCGGTGGCCGAGGAGTTCACCGACAAGTTCGTGGCCGCGGTGCGTGACTCGGTGCGGATGGGCCCTGGCGCCGACCCCGACACCACGCTCGGCCCGCTGATCAACGCCGACCAACAGGCCACGGTGAGCGAGCTGGTGCAGGACGCGGTCGCGCGCGGGGCCAGGGTGCGGCTGGGCGGCTCGACGCCGGAGGGACCGGGTTGGTTCTACCCGGCCACCGTGCTCGACCAGGTGCCAGCGGGGGCGCGCATCCTGGCCGAGGAGGTCTTCGGGCCGGTCGCGCCGATCGTCACCTTCGACACCGAGGAACAGGGCCTGGCGGCGGCCAACGACACCCGCTACGGGCTGGTGGCCTATGTGTTCACCCGCGATCTGGATCGCGCGCTGCGCGTCGCCGAGGGGCTGGAGACCGGCATGGTCGGCGTCAACCGGGGCGTCATCTCCGACCCGGCCGCGCCGTTCGGCGGGGTCAAGGAGTCCGGGTTCGGCCGGGAGGGCGGCTTCGAGGGCATCGAGGAGTACCTGTCCACGAAGTACATCGCGCTCTGAACCACATCGCGCTCTGAACCACATCGCGCTCCCAACCACATCGCGCTGCGCGCCGGACACGACGAGGGGCGAGCCGGACACGACGAGGGGGCCGGGGCCGCCGAGCCCCGCGGCCCGCGGCCCGGTCGGGGGGGTCTGCCGAGGGCACCCGCGCCCCCGGCGGGCGCATCAACACAACA
>NZ_JARWRU010000463.1 GCF_029867845.1 Nocardia farcinica
GGGGGGGGCGGGCGCGGGGTATGGCCGACCGGTTGCGGCTGTCGATGGACATTTTGGCGGGGAGGGGGATCCGCGGGCGGGTGGTGCGAGCGGCCGCCCGGATAGCTGATTCCAGACTGAGCATTTGCTTGGCCAGTGGGAGTAGCCTTGTGCTGGCGTCGGTCGGCACCACCGATCGGGTCGAGCGTTCGAACAGCTGGACCCCGAGGTCGTGTTCGAGGCGGGCGATCTGATGACTGATCGCCGACTGCGAGATGAAGCAGCGGGCCGCTGCCCGGCTGAAACTGAGCTCCTCGCACACCGCGACGAAGTACGTGAGCTGCCGAAGCTCCACTTCGATCTCCATTCATGAGCGATTCAGATAAGAGTCATCTGAATTATGCGCCCTGACCCTTGAAATATCTCGGTTCCCGATGACGGTTTGTCATGACGAGGAGGAATGATGAACAACGTCGTTGCCATGGAGACCACGGGGGCCGCAGTGCATGCAGTACACGCCGTCCAGAGCCGGACCGAGCTGGACGGGATCGAATACACCGACGTGGTGATCGTCGGATCGGGCTTCGGAGGTCTCGCCGCTGCCAAGCAGCTGGCCAAATCGGGAGTGAACTACGTGCTCATCTCGAGCACCCGCGAGCACCTGTTCCAGCCGTTGCTGTACCAGGTCGCCACCGGTGTGCTCGGTGCGGACGAGATCGCGCCGCCGATCGCGCGCATCCTGCGCAGGCACGAGAACGGCCAGACCAGGCAGGGCACGGTGATCGGCATCGATCCCGACGCCGCCGTGCTGACCTACCGCACCGACGAGGGCGTGCGCCGCATCCGTTACGGCTCGCTGATCGCCGCCACCGGCGCCTCGCAGTCGTACTTCGGCCGGGACGATTTCGCCGAGAAGACCTACTCGCTGAAGACCATCGATGACGCCAAACTGCTGCGCGCCCAGATCGAGCGCGTGTTCACCGAGGCGGCGAAGGCCGACGAGCGGACCCGCGAGCGCCTGCTGAGCTTCGTGGTCGTCGGCGCGGGCGCGACCGGTGTCGAGGTGGCCGGTCAGCTCACCGAGCTGGCCAAGCGGCACTACCACCAGAAGGTGTCGGTGACCCTGGTCGAGGGCGCGGGCGCGGTGCTGCCGCCCTTCGGCGGCGGGCTGTCGGAGTACGCGAAGAAGTCGCTGAGCGAGGGCGGGGTCGACGTGCTGCTCGACACCTTCGTCACCGACATCGAGCCCGGCCTGGTGACCGTCGAGGACAAGTCGGGCGAGGTGCGCACCATCGCCGCCGAGACCGTGGTGTGGTCGGCGGGCGTACAGGCGGGCGGGTTCGCGAAGCTGCTCGCCGAGGCCACCGGCGCGGAGACCGACCGCGCGGGCAGGCTGCTGATCAATCCCGACCTGACCGTGGGCGGCTACGCCGACATCTACGCCATCGGCGACATGACCTCGCTCAACGGTTACCCCGGCCAGTCGCCGGTGGCCATGCAGGAGGGCCGCCACGCCGCCGACATCATCCGCCGCAAGATCGCGCCCGGCACCCCCTTCGTGTACTGGGACAAGGGCAGCATGGCGGTCATCAGCCGCTTCAGCGCGGTGGCCAAGCTCAACGAGCGCATCACCTTCCGCGGCGTCATCGCCTGGTTCATGTGGCTGGCCGTGCACCTGTTCTACCTGGTGGGCTTCCGCAACCGGTTCGCGGCCGTGGCCTCGTGGCTGGTCGCCTTCATCGGCACCGCCCGCCCCGGCTTCGCCGAGGTGGAGCGCCGCGAGGAGCGGACCGAGGAACGCACGCCGATAGCGGCCTGACCGCCCACCGGTCACGCCGGAGCCGCCTCGGCGCGAACGATTCGCCTCGCCGCGGTGAACACTCGATGTGACCTGTATCTCGTTCACCGGACGGGCATTCCGGCGACACCTCGCGGTCGTCCCCTCGCAGTGTCGGCCTGGCTTCATCATCGACATGACCTCCATGTCTGTGCTGACAGCCCCGGCCGGCTCCGCGGGATCCGGCGCCCCGCCCGCGCGATACGCCCTGGTCGTCGCCTCCGACGCCGCGCACCGCGAGGCGGCCCAGCGGCTGCGTCACGCGGTGTTCGCCGCCGAACCCGGATTCCGGGCGCCCGACGACGGAACGGGCCGCGACGCCGACCGATTCGACCAGTACTGCGACCACCTGCTGGTCCGCGACCGGCGCAGCGGTGAGTTCGTCGGCTGTTACCGGATGCTGCCGCCGGACAAGGCGGCAGCGGCGGGTGGCTACTACACCGCCACCGAATTCGACCTCACCGACCTCGACCCGCACGGCAGGCGCATCGTGGAGATGGGTCGCGCCTGTGTGGCGCCGGGCCACCGCAACGGCTCGGTGCTCACCCTGATGTGGGCGGGCATCCTGCACTACATCCAGCTCACCGGTTACGACCGGGTGATGGGCTGCGTCTCGGTGCCGATGGCGGCACGGCCGGGCGAACCGGAGGGCCACACCGTGCGTGGCGTCCGCGATCTGGTGACGGCCCGGCATCTGACCGCACCGGGCCTGCGGGTGCGTCCGCTGCGCCCGGTCGTCGTCGACGGCCGGTCTCTCGACGAACTGCCCGCGCCCGCCCGCGTGACACTGCCGCCGCTGCTGCGCGGCTATCTGCGCCTCGGCGCGCGGATCTGCGGCGAACCCGCCCACGACCCGGACTTCGGCGTCGCCGATTTCGTCGCCCTGCTCGGCCTGGACTCCCTCGACACCCGCTACTTGGAACGCCTGCGCGGCGCGGCGAACGCCGTGTACGCGGGCAGGTCGGAGAGCGACGCGGGCAGGTCGGAGAGCGACGCGGGCAGGTCGGAGAGCGACGCGGGCAGGTCGGAGAGCGACGCGGGCAGGTAGGAGACACGGCCATGATCCACAC
>NZ_JARWRU010000464.1 GCF_029867845.1 Nocardia farcinica
AGCCGGAGGTGGCGACAGAGCCGGGCCCGGCGGGCGAGTCCGCCGAAGCGGAGGCCGAGGACGGCGCGGGGAACGAGACCGCCGCGGCGGGCGAGCCGGACGCGCCGACGGCGGTGGTCGAGGACGCCACGCCCCGGGCGCGGGTGGTGCGCCCCCGGCAGCTGCCGCGCGTGCGGACCCTGGTGGGCGCCGTGGCCGTGACGGTGCTCGCGGTGAGCGCCGCGGCGAGCGGCGTGCTGGTGCACCACCATCGGGAACTGACCCAGGCGAATCAGCGGAAAGCGGAGTTCGTGGAGGCGGCGCGCCAAGGGGTCGTCGCCTTGACCTCGCTGGATTTCAGCAGGGCGGGTCAGGACGTGCAGCGGGTGCTCGACCACTCGACCGGGGCGTTCCGTGACGATTTCGCCGGGCGCGCGGAGGATTTCACCGCGGTCATCGAACAGTCTCAGGTGGCCACGGCGGGGACCGTGCACGCGGCCGCGGTGGAGTCGATGACCGAGGACTCGGCGGTGGTGCTGGTCGCGGCCACCTCCCAGGTCACCAATTCGGCCGGGGCGCGGCAGGAACCGAGGGCGTGGCGGCTGAGCGTGACCGTGACCAGGGAAGGAGACACGATCAAGATGTCGAAAGTGGAGTTCGTGCCATGACCGCCGCGGGTGTCCTCGCAAGGACCGCGCGGCGGGCGGCGGGAATGATGCGCGCCGAACGCGGCCTCGCGCTGCTGGCGTCGCTGTCCGTCGCGGCCGCGGTGCTGGCGGTGACGCTGTGGGCCACCCAGTATCGCGCCGACAGCCGGATCGACGACGCGGCCGCGCGCCGCGCCGCCGAGGCCGCCGCCACCGGCACCGTCGCCCTGCTCTCCTACACCCCCGATACCGTCGACGCGGACCTGACAGCGGCCCGGCAGCACCTCACCGGCGACTTCCTCGCCTACTACAGCCAGTTCACCCAGCAGGTGGTGGCGCCCGCCGCCAAGGAGAAGTCGGTGTCCACCGACGCCGCCGTCGTCCGCTCCGCCGTCGCCGAGATCACCGAAGACAGCGCCGTGGTGCTGGTGTTCATCAACCAGACCACCACCAGCGCCGACGAGCCCGATCCCGCCACCACCGCGAGCAGCGTCCGGGTCACCCTCACCGAAGTCGGTGGCGCCTGGCTCATCTCCCGCTTCGAGCCCGTCTGAACCTCGAGCCCGTCCGAACCTCGAGCCCGACGGAACGTCTAGCCCGTTCGAGCTCAGCCGCCGAGCTGAACCGACCCGCTGCGGACCGCCGCGACGACTCCGCCGTCGACGAGCAGGTCGGTGCCGGTGATGAAGGATGCCTCCGGTCCGAGGAGGAAGGCGACGGCGGCGGCGATGTCGGCCGGTGTGCCGACCCGTCCGGTGCCGGAGCCGGCGATCATGGCCCGCATGTTCGCCCCGGAGTCGCCAGCGAGTTCCTGGCGGCCCATCGGGGTGGAGATGACACCGGGGCTGATGCTGTTGACGCGGGCGCCGCGTGCGCCCCAGGCGAGGCTGGCGGTCTGGACGCGCACCTGATTGCCGCGTTTGGCGAAGGCGTAGGCGACGCCCGCGTCGGGCACGGCGTCCTCCTGGAGGAATGGCAGGTCGAGGAGTTCGGCGGTGGGCGTGCGCGCCAACGCGGTCTCCATCTCGGCGGGCAGCGCCCCCGCGGTCAGGCTGCCCGCCATGCTGGCGATGACCACGCCGGCGCCGCCGGGAGCGATGATCTTGCCGAACTCGTCGAGGACGTGTGCGACCCCGGCCAGGTCGACGCCGAGGATGGCGGCCGCCGAGGCCTGGGTCGGCGACAGGCCGGCGGTGTGCGCCAGCGAGGTGACCGGGCCGAGTTCGGCGGCGCGGGCGGCCAGCGCCGCCACGGCCTCGGCGTCGGAGACGTCGACCTGCTGGGTGTAGACGTCGTAGCCGTCGCCGCGCAGCCGGTCGGCGGCCGCGTGCAGCGCCGTGTCGTCGAAGTCGGCCAACAGCACCGGGCGGCCGGGGCCGAGTCTGCGGGCGATGGCCACACCCATGCCGCCGATGCCGATGACCACGAGAACGTCACTCATGGCGTTCCACTTCCCTTCCGCTCGTACCGTGCTCGATCTTGCTACGTTCCCGGGCGGGCCACCGGCGAATGCGCGCACCGCCCGGCGCGGCGGGCTAACGACGGGTCCACTCCGGCTGGGCGAAGTGCGCGACCCTGGCCTGCTCGGGCGTGGCCTCGAGCAGCACGGCCTCGCGGAACTGCCAGAGCATCGCGCCGGTCGGGGCGTGGATGGTCATCTTCGGGCCCAGGCGCATCTGCAGCAGGTCGGGCCCGTCGGGGAAGTCGTCGCGGCGCAGCCAGTGCGGCACGTCCGGGGCGGCAAGGCGGGTCAGCGACACGTGGTGCACCGAGTGGACCTCGTCCGGGTGCGGGCGCAACCCGTCGGCCGAGGGCATGGTCACCACCACCGGGGTGATGGCGAAGCCGGAGGTGGCGGGGAAGTCGTCGAGCACGCCGAGGATGTCGTCCGGGTCGGCGGGCAGGGCCAGCTCCTCGTGCAGCTCGCGCAGCGCCGCCTGCTCGGCGGTCTCGCCCGTCTCCATGCGGCCGCCCGGCAGTCCCCACTGCCCGGCATTGCGACCGCGATAGGCGCGCTTGATGACCAGCACCGCGAGCGTGCCGTCCGCGGCGGGCAGCACACACAGCACGACCGCCGCCCGCCGCATGCCGGGCGCGTCCGGCACCGCCAGCCGTGGGAAGCGCTCCAGCCGGGCGGCGGCGAGAGCGCGGAAGCCCGCGATGTCGAGCCCGGCGAGCGCGGACGCGCTCGGTCCCTCGTCCGGCGCGGCCGCCTGCCCGGCGCCGCCCCCGGTTTCCGGGGCATCCGGTTCTCCCGGATCGTCCGTATGCCGAGGTCGGGATGCGGTGCTCATCTCTCGATCTTGCCTCGAGAGGCGGGGGCGGGGTGCTCGGTTCGTGTCGAGGGCCGCCCGCGTGTAACAGTTGACCCTCGATCGGGTATGTAGCCGGTCACAGATATCCATAGCGCGCGCCCAGGCGCGGCAAGGCTAGGCAGGTGGTGCATAGATGCGTTCTCGGACGCGGAAATCGGTGATCCGGGCGCAGGCCGGGGTGGGGAGGCGGAAGCGGGTGCTGCGCACCGCGGCGGCCGCACTCACCGCGGCGATGTAGATGTCGGTGTTAGCTGCGACGACCTACGCCGAAACGGCCAAGGCGCCCGCGCTCACGTGCGTGGAGAAGGACGGCCGGACCTGGCATCTGAAGGTCTACTCGGCGGCGATGGACTCCGAGATCACCGTCGACGTACAGCGCCCGGCCGACGAGTCGGTTCCCGCACCGAACCTGTACATGCTCAACGGCCTGGACGGCGGCTACGGCACCGCCAGCTGGAAAGCCGCCACCCACGCGCTGGAGTGGCTGGCCGACAAGCCGGTCAACGTCATCCAGCCGATCGGCGGCCGTGGCAGCTACTACACCGACTGGCAGCAGCCCGACCCGGTGCTCGGCGTGAACAAGTGGAAGACCTTCTTCACCGAGGAACTGCCGCCGCTGCTGGACGCCGAACTCGGCGCCACCGGCCTCAACGCCCTGGCGGGCCTGTCCACCTCCGGCACCTCGGTGCTGCAGCTGGCCGAGGCGAAGCCGGGCCTGTGGAAGTCGGTCGCCGCCTACTCCGGCTGCGCGCAGATCGCCGACCCGATCGGCCAGCAGTTCCTCAAGCTCGCCGTGGAGACCTGGGCGGGCGGTGACACCGAGAACATGTACGGCCCGGCCGACAGCCCGCTGTGGGCCGAGAACGACCCGGTGATCAACGCCGAGAAGCTGCGCGACACCAAGCTCTACATCTCCACCGGCAGCGGCATCCCGGTGCTCGAGGACGTGCAGTACTACCTCGACAGCGCGCCGGGCCCGATGGGCGCGGTCAACCTGAGCCTCGGCGTGATCATCGAGGCCGCGGTCAACGGCTGCACCGCGAACCTGAAGAACAAGCTGGACTCGCTGGACATCCCGGCCACCTACAACTTCCACCCGGTCGGCACCCACTACTGGCCGTACTGGGAAGAGGCGCTGAAGGACTCGTGGCCGCTGCTGGCCGAGGGCATGGGCATCGACGCCTGAGCGGACCCACCGCACGCATCGACGGCGCGTCGCGTCGGCGGGGAGATCCCCGCCGGGCGGCGCGCCGTCGCCGTTGCGGCTCA
>NZ_JARWRU010000465.1 GCF_029867845.1 Nocardia farcinica
GGCCCACCACCGTGGCCTGGATGGCGTTCCAGACCTTCCAGCAGATGATCATCCGCTACGTGCTCGATCGCCCGGCGATTGCCCGGGAGGATTTCGTGGACGAACTGACCCGCCTGCTCACCCGCTACACCGGGGCTCCCGAAGTCGGCTGAATCCGCACCACACGGCGAAATCGCGGGTAACTTAACCGAATCGGCCGAAATGCCGTCGCTTACTAGTCTAACTAGGTAATCTACGACCACGACGAGGCCGAGCGCAGTGCAGCCGTCGCGGACCGGCGAACCGCTCGAATGAAACAGCGGCAGTTCGCAATTCGCGAGTCGTATCGGCGCGGTCACGAGGAGTTCGATGGCGATCATTCCCGCTCGGGGAGAGCGCGAGCCGCACGGCGAGCCGGAACGCGCGCCGGAATCGGCTGTGGACGAGGTGGCGAAGTGGACGGGCGGTTATCTTCGCGGACATCCCGGCGCGGCACTGGAAACCGTCGGTCACCAATTCGTGCTCGGCGTGCGCGCATTCCAATATCTGTGCGCCGATATCGTCAAGGGGCGGTTCCCGTTCGGGGAATTCGTGCAACAGGCGGCATTCATGGCGCGGACCGCGGTGCTGCCGACGTTGCTGGTCGCCGTTCCGATCGGCGTCACGCTGTCCATCCAGTTCGGCCTGCTCGCCGGCCAGGTCGGCGCGACCTCGCTGGCGGGCGCGGCGAGTGGATTGACCGTGGTCAGACAGGGCGCGCCGCTGGTGGCCGCCATCCTGATGGCCTCGGCGGTCGGCTCGGCGATCTGCGCCGACCTGGGTTCCCGGCGCATCCGCGAGGAAATCGACGCGCTGGAGGTCATGGGTGTGGAAGTGGTGCGCCGATTGGTCGCGCCCCGGCTGGCCGCCGGCATCGTCGTCGCCATCGCGCTCACCGGATTGACCTGCTTCGCGGGCTTTCTCGCGGGCTATCTGTTCAACACCTACGTGCAGAAGGGCACGCCGGGAAGTTTCGTGGCCACCTTCGCTTCCTTCGCCACCGTCGGCGACTTCGTGCTCACCATGATCAAAGCCGCGGTGTTCGGCGCGATCGTGGCGATCGTCGGCTGCCAGAAAGGGCTGAGCACCAAGGGCGGCCCGGCGGGCGTGGCGAATTCGGTCAACGCCACCGTGGTGGCCTCGATTCTGCTGCTGATGATCGTGAACGTCGTGTTCACCCAGGTCTATCAGCTGGTACTGCCGCGGCAGGGGTTCTGAGATGACCATCGCCAGATACCGTCCGCCCGGCGCGCGCCCGCTGATGGTCGCGGGCAAGGCCGTCGGCCGCCCGATCATGCGCGCCGGTCACATGATCACCTTCCTGGTGCGCGCGCTGCTCGGATTGCCCGCGACGCTGCTGCACTACAAGCGCGAGTTCGCCCGCGTGCTCTCCGATGTCACCTGGGGCAACGGCTCCATCGTGGTCGGCGGCGGCACGGCGGGCGTGATCATCGTGCTCGGCGCGACCGCGGGCGCGGTCATCGGCATCGAGGGCTACAGCACCCTGGATCTGCTCGGCATGGGCCCGGCCACCGGCTTCATCTCCTCCTTCGCCGCCACCAGGGAGATGGCCCCGGTCATGGCGGCGCTGGCGTTCGCGGCGCAGGCGGGCTGCCGGTTCACCGCGCAGCTGGGCGCCATGCGCATCTCCGAGGAGATCGACGCGATGGAATCGCTTGCCATCCGGCCGATTCCGTACCTGGTCGGCACCAGGCTGCTGGCCTCGGTGGTGGCCGTGCTGCCGCTGTACCTGGTGTGCCTGGCGATGAACTACCTGGCCTGCGAGGTGGTGGTGCGACTGTCCGGGGCGGCCTCGCCCGGCACCTACC
>NZ_JARWRU010000466.1 GCF_029867845.1 Nocardia farcinica
CCGCGCCGGCGCGCGCCCCCGCCCCCCCCCCCCCCCCCCCCCCCCCCCCCCCCCCCCCCCCCCCCCCCCCCCCCCCCCCCCGCCCGGTGATCCGGCGGGTGTCAGCCGATCGGAGCGATCCGCCCGATCAGAACACCAGGCCCTTGCCCTGGGCGACGGCGCGCGCGAAGCGCTCCTGCACGTCGGCCCAGTTCACGACGTTCCAGAAGGCCGTCACGTAGTCGGCCTTGACGTTCTTGTACTGCAGGTAGAAGGCGTGCTCCCACATGTCGACCTGGAGCAGCGGGATGATGCCGAGCGGCACGTTGGCCTGCTGGTCGTAGAGCTGGAAGGTCAGCAGCTTCTGGCCGAGGGTGTCGTAGCCGAGCACCGCCCAGCCCGAGCCCTGCAGGCCGTTGGCGGCGGCGGTGAACTGGGCGCGGAACTTGTCGAACGAGCCGAACTGGTCGTCGATGGCCGCGGCGAGCTCGCCGACCGGCTTGTCGCCGCCGTTGGGGGACAGGTTCTTCCACCAGATGGAGTGGTTCACGTGGCCGCCGAGGTGGAAGGCCAGGTTCTTCTCGTGCAGGAAGATGGCGGAGTGATCGCCCGCCTCACGGGCGGCTTCCAGCTTCTCCAGCGCGGTGTTCACGCCGGCAACGTAGGCCGCGTGGTGCTTGGAGTGGTGGATCTCGTTGATCTGCCCGGAGATGTGGGGCTCCAGAGCGCTGTAGTCGTAGTCCAGATCTGGCAGCGTGTACTCAGCCACGATGTCCCTTCCTCGATGTCGGGCTGTGGCGCCCGGATTGGAGCGCCTCCAGCCATCATTCGTACACCCGCTCGGTAGCAACTCGCCCGCTTGCCCCCGTGTTCCACGCGGCGAGGCCGTGAAACCGGCCTGTGCCCGGCTTTCCGAAGCCACCGATGTCAACGGCACCGGTCCGCGCCCCGCGCGGTCATGCGCGGGGGGAGGCGCATGTGGCCGATCTCACCGGCCGGATGCTCACAGCGGCGGAATGATCTCGAATTCCAGCGTGCGCGGGTCGCCCTTGTCGTGCGCCTGCCACCAGCGGGCGCCGTTGGCGATGAACTCCGCCAGGGGGATCTGCTTGCCCGACCGGTCGTGGATGGTCAGGTCGTCGAACCACACCCGCACATCGAGCTCGCGCGGGTTGGTGCCCTCCTCCTGGGAGAACTCGAGGACGTGGGCGCTGACGCGGTCGGCGACGACCGTGTCGAAGCTCAGCAGCTCGCGCCACAGGGCCCAGCCGCTGTCGTCGACGTCGATGTACTCCCAGCCGTGCAGCCTGCCGCCGCCGAAACTGCGGATGGCCCTGGCGAGGCCGTCGATGGTCAGCGGGAGCACGTCCGGCGGGGCGTCGCCCCAGGCGTGCACGCGCAGGGAGGCGGCGATGCGGCTGACGCCGCTGAAGGTCAGGCGCAGCGGACGTTCCACCGGGGCGTCGCCGTTCTCCGGCAGTACCGGGACCCCGAGATGCAGCACCAGGCGGGCGCCCGCGGTGTCGACGTCGGCGTCGAGGCACACGGCCTCGGCGAGCGCGGTGTTCAATCCCCCGGCATCGAATCCGTCGCGGAGTCCCCTGGTCTGAGTCATGCGCCCCAGGCTAGCGAGCCGGGGGGACATGTTCCGGGATTTCGGCTTTTCGTTACGTCGTGGTCTCGGCCGCCGAAAACGTCGCGCCGGCATGGAACCGATCGGCCGGTACTCGCGTCCAAGTAGATGTCGGATCCGGTACCGGCGCGGGTGTGGCCGTAACGCTCGCGCTGGTGGCGCGGCAGGTCTGTGCCGCAGCGTGATCCGGCGCGCCGCCGAGCGATCGCTCCGGGATGTCTAGGAGGGGAGTCCCGGATCGATCGTTCGCGGCGCGGGGGCCGGGGGGGCCGCCCCCCGCCCCCCCCCCCCCCCCCCCCCGGGGGGGCCCCCCGGGGGGGGGGGGGGGGGGATGTGGGGTTAGTATAACCCCCCCCACCCCCCCCCCCCCGGGGCCGC
>NZ_JARWRU010000467.1 GCF_029867845.1 Nocardia farcinica
ACTGTACCCGATGCCGGGGGAGGGGCCGAGGGTGACGAGCACGGCGGCGCCCGACCCGCGCATGCGGTACCCGACGCCCGCGTCGTCGATCGCCTCGACCACGGCCTCGAGTGCCAGACGTTCGCGGGGGTCGGCGACGGCGGACTCGGCTTCGGACAGGCCGAACCAGGCGCTGTCGAACAGGTCGACGGCGTCCAGGCGCGGATCACCGACGGGCTCGGCCAGGGCGGACCGGTCGCGAGCTCGGCGGAACTCGTCGAGGTTCGCCGCGGCGGGCAGGCGGCAGGCCATGCCGACGATCGCCGCCTGCGCGTGCCGGACCGGTGTGTGGTGAGCCGGAGTGGGAGTTGCACCGGGCGTCATCGCAACGACTCCTCCCTCCCCGCCGCGGACCCGCGGTTCCGCGTGCGGTTCCACCCGCGTTCGTGTCGCGTACGCGACCCCATCAGCACCCGTCTCCCATTGTGCCCGTTGCCATTTCGTGACACGCCGGGGAGTGGGGACGCCCCAGCGTGTCGTGGTGCCGCACGGTCTCGGGCCTACCGCGTGCGCCTCGGATCGCCTACCGTCGGGCCGTGCCCGAAACCCAGCTCGCCCCGCGCGCCGAACGGACTCCGCTGCTGCCGACGCTGGTGCGTTGCTGCACCGCGCTGGCCGCCACTCCGCCCCGCTTGCTGCGTCCCCGCCGACCGGACACCGACCTGCTGGCCCGCCTCGAGGTGACCGACCCGCCGCCCGCCCGTGCTGCCGTGCGGCTGACGGTGCTGGCGCAGGCGCGTACGGACGCGCCGGAGATCCTGGTCGCCGAAGGCCACCGCAGCTTACGCAAGTATCCGATGAGCTACGCATCCTTCCTGGTCGAGCACCCGAAGGCCCGGTTCGTCATCGATCCGTCGATGTGCTCGATCCCGCGCAGGCGGGTGCTGCCGGAGCTGCCGTTCCCCGTCCCGTTGCTGGTCGCCCCGGACGAGCCGGTGCGCGGGCTCGGCGACGCGCTCGACGCTCGCGGCCTTTCCGGCGCCGACGTCGAGTTCGTCGTCCCCACCCACCTGCACTGGGATCATGTCGCCGGCCTGCTCGACCTGCCCGGCTCGGTGCCGGTGCGCCTGCCCGCCGCCGAGTACGAGTGGGCCATGGGCGGGGGGGGGGCGGCCCGCCCGCGCGGCGGCCGGCCCCCGCCCGGCGCGCGCGGCGGGACCCCGCGCCCCGGCCC
>NZ_JARWRU010000468.1 GCF_029867845.1 Nocardia farcinica
GATCGGCTCCGCCGCGACGGCGCGCGCCGCTGTCCGCCCTCGCCACGGCTCTCGCCCCGGCCCGACGGCTGCGGGTTGCCCGGCGCGGTGGGCGCGGGCACGGCCACGCCGGAGGGCTTGCGCGCCCCGGTGATCTGCGCCAGCGCGGGATGGCCGGGACGAACCTCCACCCCGACGACCTCGACCCCGGCCTTGCGGGTCATCTTCGTGACATCGGCCCGCTCCTCCTCGGTCACCAGAGTGACCACCACGCCGTCCTCGCCCGCGCGGGCGGTGCGGCCCGCGCGGTGCAGGTAGGCCTTGGGCTCGGCGGGCGGGTCGGCGTGCACGACCAGCGAGATGCCGTCGACGTGGATGCCGCGGGCGGCGACGTCGGTGGTGACCAGCACCGGCACCGAACCGTCGGCGAAGGCGGCCAAGGTGCGGGTGCGATTGTTCTGGGCCTTGCCGCCGTGCAGCGAGCCCGCGGCGATGCCCGCCGCGCGCAGCTGCTTGGCCAGGCGGTCGGCGCCGTGCTTGGTGCGCACGAACAGGATGGTCAGACCGTCGCGGGCGGCGATCTCGGTGAGCACGTCGCGCTTGTCGGCCTTGCGCACGAACAGCAGATGGTGCGACATCGTCGACACCGAGGCGGCGGGCGGCGCGGTGGAATGGGTGACCGGGTCGGTCAGATAGCGCTTGACCAGTTTGTCGACCTCGCCGTCGAGGGTGGCCGAGAACAGCAGGCGCTGACCGCCCTTCGGGGTCTGATCGAGCAGCCGGGTGACCTGCGGCAGGAAGCCCATGTCGGCCATGTGGTCGGCCTCGTCGAGGGCGGTGATCGTCACGTCGTCGAGGGCGGCCGCGCGCTGGGCGATGAGATCCGACAGCCTGCCGGGGGTGGCGATCAGCAGGTCGACGCCGCGGGCCAGCCGGTCGGCCTGCCGCTTGATCGGCGCGCCGCCGACCACGGAGGCGACCCGAAGGCCGAGCGAGAGGGCGGGCTCGTCGAGGGAGCGTTCGATCTGCGCGGCCAGCTCCCTGGTCGGCACGAGCACCAGACCGCGCGGGCGGCCCGGCGCGGCGGCCTTGCCCGCGAGGCGCACCAGCATGGGCAGGCCGAAGGCCAGGGTCTTGCCGGAGCCGGTCGGGCCGCGGCCGAGCACGTCGCGGCCGGCGAGCGCGTCGGGGACGGTCGCGGCCTGGATCGGGAACGGGGCGTCGATGCCGGCGCGGCGCAGCGCTTGCACGAGCACGGCGGGGAGACCGAGATCCGCGAAGGACGGGGTGTTCGTCACGGTGTCGGTCGTGGTGGTGACAGAGATGGGTGAAGCCTTTCTCGGTGCGGCACCCGCGGGCGCCGCTCGGGTCGGCCGCGCCGGGAGGCGGAGCCGTGCGCGCGCCGGACCGTGGCGATCGTCGCTGCGGAAGGTGCGCCCGCGGGTGGCCGTGCGTTCCGGCCTCGCGGTGAGTCAGGAGAGGTCGATACGTGGACGACCTCGGTGCTCGAACCGAGTCAGTGTGTGAACAATCGACTGAGTTCGACCAACCACGGTACCGCGACCGCGAGGGTCGGCACCACCAGGATGGCGATCGAGCCGAGATAGGCCGCCGTGGCGATGCCCACATCGTTGCCGTTGGCGCGTTCGCCGAGCCGTTGCACGCGGATCAACGTGGTCGGTCCGCCCGCGGCGAGCGCGCCCTGGGGCGCGGTGGATTTCGCGCACGCCACCAGAGCGCGGGCCAGCGGCGTCGGTCCGGTGACCTTGACCGCCGAGTCGTCGGCCAGCAGCTCGATGAGCAGCTTCACCGACCCGAGCGCCGCCTTGGAGCGCACCACCCGGGGAAAGGCCTCGTGCACGGCGGTGAACGCCTCGAGCACCAGGTCGTGGCGCGCCCGCAGGTGCGAACGCTCGTGGCTGACGATGGCGGTGATCTCCGGGTCGTCCATCTTGGTCAGGGTGCCTTCGCTGAGCACGACGCGCTGGCGCAGGCCGGGCAGGCAGTAGGCGATGGGCTCGGTGGCGGCCAGGACCCGGATGTCGTTGGCGCGCCTGCGTGGTCCGCTCTGGTCGAGCAGGTCGACCAGCATGCGGTGACGGGCGCGGCGACGGCGGGTGTGCACGGCCACCCGGACGACGGAGAACATCAGGCGGGCGCCGACCAGCAGGGTCAGCGCGAAGACGGTGACGTAGGCGAGCCACAGGGGCAGGCCGAGGGCGTCGATCTCGCGGGTGGGCGAGGTGGTGGGGCGGCCGTCGGGGCCGGGCACGAGCAATTCGGCGGCGATGGCGAGGCCGGAACCGAAGGCGCTGAGCACGGCCGCCAGAGCGATGGCCTGCCAGAGCACCAGTGCGGCGCGCGGGGTCCGATACGGCCACTTCGCACGACTGAGCAAGGCGGGCGCCGGGCCCGCGAGAAGCAAGGCGAGTCCGGCGAAGACCGGCGCGGTTGCGTTCATCGACTCAGCTCACTGCGTTGTGGGGAACCGGGAACGCACCTCGTTGTGCGTCCGGGGCGGATGGCCGACCACATCCTAACCCGGTCGGCCGACAGCATCAGTCGAGCGGCGGCCGGTCGCCTTCGGCGGCCTCCAGCCTCGCCAGCGCCTCGCGCAGCGCGTCGGCCTCGTCCGGGCCGACCTGTTCGACGAAGTGCACCAGCGCGGCGGCGCGGCTGCCCGCCTCGTCGGCCTGCTGGAGCGCGTCGAACATCAGGCTCGCGACCAGTTCGTCGCGGGTGTGCACCGGGGCGTAGCGATGGGCGCGGTCGTCGCGGCGCTGGACCACCAGATTCTTCTTCGCCAAACGCTGCAGCACCGTCATCACCGTGGTGTACGCGAGTTCGCGGCGCGCGGCGAGTGCCTCGTGCACCTGCCTGACGGTTAGCGGTTGGTCGCTGGACCACAACTGGTCCATGACCGCCTTCTCGAGTTCACCAAGACCTGCCATTCCTCGAGTTTACGGACCCAACGACGCCGATGCGTACTACACCCTGTCGTAACTAGGCGGTTGCTGGTGTGGTATTCGTCATAACGCCCGGTCGCGCCGGGGAGTCGGGGGCGGCTCCAGCGGCGCGCGCGTGCTCGCGGGCGACCTCGGGCCGCACATGGCGCGCGCCGATCGGCACGATCATCGGGCGCCCCGACACCGGGTCCTCCAGCACGGTCGCCGACAGCCCGAAGACCTCCTCCAGCAGGGCCGCGTCGATGATCTCGCCCGGCGCGCCCGCGGCGACGATCCGGCCGTCGCGCATGACCACCAGACGGTCGCTGTAGCGGATGGCCAGGTTCAGATCGTGCAACACCATCACCACGGTGCGGCCCAGTTCCGAGTGCAGGCGGTCGACCAGGTCGAGCACCTCCAGCGAGTGCGCCAGGTCGAGATAGGTCGTCGGCTCGTCCAGCAGCAGGATGTCGGTGCCCTGGGCCAGGGCCATGGAGATCCAGGCGCGCTGGCGCTGGCCGCCGGAGAGCTCGTCGAGCGGGCGGTCGGCCAGCTCGACGATGCCGGTCTGCGCCAGCGCGGCCATGACTTCGGACTCGTCGTCCGCCGACCACTGACGCAGCCAGGACTGGTGCGGGTGCCTGCCGCGCGCGACCAGATCCGCCACCGTCAGGCCCTCGGGCGCGACCGGCGTCTGCGGGAGCATGCCCACGATCCTGGCCACGTCCTTGGTCTTCATGCCGGAGATGGCTTTGCCGTCGAGGACCACCCGGCCCGCGCTCGGGCGCAGCAGCCTGCCGAGCGAGCGCAGCAGCGTGGACTTGCCGCAGCCGTTGGGGCCGATGACGGTGGTGACCACGCCCGGCTCGATGTCCAGGTTCAGCCCGTCGACGATGATCCGGCCGCCGTATCCGAGCCGGAGCTCCTCGGCCGTCAGCCGGTGCGCGGCGGCCGTGTCGGTGGGTGACACGGCGGTGGGTGACACGGCGGGGGTGACTGGGCGGGTGTCGGTCATGACAGGGTCGCCTTCCGGTTCATGCGCACGAGCAGATAGAGCAGGAACGGCCCACCCGCGCCGGCGGTGACGATGCCCACCGGCAGATCCACCGGGAACAACGTCCGTGCGGCCACATCGGCCCCGGTCACCAGGATGGCACCGATCAGCAGGGAGCCGAGCAGCGGTTCGCCGGGCGTGCGCAGCAGTCGCCGGGCGATCTGGGGCGCGGTCAGCGCCACGAACCCGACCGGTCCGACCGCCGCGGTCGCCACCGAGGCGGCCACCACCGCCGATCCGACGAGGATCGCCTGCTGGGTCTGGATGCGCACGCCGAGCATCCGGGTGGTGTCCTCGCCCAGCCGCATGGCCGCCAGCGTGCGGGCCGAGCCGAGCGCGACCACCGTCACCACTGCCAGCGCCAGCGTGGCCGGGACAAGGGCTTTCGAGTCGGCGAAGTTCAACGAGCCCGCCAGCCACTGTTGGGCACGGGCCGCGTTCTCGGTGGTCGCCTGCGCCACCAGCCAGCTCACGCACGCGGCGAGCAGCGCGTTGACGCCGATGCCGATCAACACGAAGCGCAGGCCCGTGGCGCCTTGCCCACCGCCCGCGGTGCGGCCCCAGGCGAGGGCGTAGATCAGCAGGGCGGTGAGCATTCCGCCGGCCAGCGCGGCCAGCGGTGCGCCGACCGTGGCGGCCAGGCCGGTCGATCCCACGCCGGCGAACACCAGCACCGCGATCGCGCCGAGGCTCGCGCCGGTGGTCACCCCGAGGATGTCCGGGCTGGCCAGCGGGTTGTGCAGGATCGACTGGGTGATCGCGCCCGCGAGCCCGAGCGCCGCGCCCACCACCAGGGCGGTCAGCGCTCGCGGCAGCCGGGAGTCCAGGACGATGTAGCGCTGCGAGCGGGTGCCGCCGCCGCCGAGCACGTCGAGCACCCGGCCCAGCGGGATCGTGGTCTCCCCGAATGCGATGTCCAGGCAGAACATGAGAAAGGCCAGCGCGGCCAGCGCCACCACGAGCGCCGCCACGCGCGGGCGCAGCAC
>NZ_JARWRU010000469.1 GCF_029867845.1 Nocardia farcinica
GTGGTGCCCGATCTGCTGGCGGCGTCGCGGCTGGGACGACGACGACCACACCCACATCCCGGACCCCGCCCCGTCCCCCGCCGCCCCCCCCCCCGAACCCCCAGAGGGGCCCCCCCACTCCACCCCGGGGAGGCGGGGCCCGCCCCCCCCCCCGGGGGGGGGGCCCTCCTGCGGCCCGCCCCCCCGGGGGGGCGCGCCCATCTCAGGAGATCCTCGTTCACGCTCGCCGCGCGACGACTCCGCTCAGAGCGGCAGCTTGCGGAAGATCGGCCGCGGGATGTGCCGCAGCACCATCATCACGTAGCGGAAGACGCCGGGCGCCCAGATGAGCTCCTTGCCCTTGTCCGAGGCCGCGACCGCCAGCGCGGCCACCTCTTCCTTGTCGACGGTGAACGGCGCTTCCTTGGCCCCGGTCGACTTCCAGTAGGCCAGGGTGGTCGCGGTGCGCACCTGGCCGGGGCGCACCACCAGCACGCGCGGGCCGAAGGGGCGCAGCGCCTCGCCGAGGCCGAGGTAGAAGCCGTCCAGGCCGGCCTTGGTGGAGCCGTAGACGAAGTTGGAGCGCTTGACCCGCTCACCGGCCGCCGAGGACATGGCGATGATGCGGCCGTAGCCCTGCGCCTTCATCTTCTCGCCGACCAGCACGCCCACCGAGACGGCGGCGGTGTAGTTCACCCCGGCGATCTGGACGGCCTTGCTCTGGTCCTGCCACAGCTGTTCGGCGTCGCCGAGCAGGCCGAAGGCCACGATCGCGACGTCCACGTCGCCGCGCGCCCAGGCCGCGTCGACCACCTTCGGGTGGCTGTCGGTGTCGAGGGCGTCGAAGTCGAGCACCTCGACCTCGCTCGCGCCCGCCGCCCTCATCTGCTCGACCGCGCTCTCGGTGAGCCGGTCGCCGGGCAGCGTGGCGAGCACGACGCGCGCGGGGCCCTTCTTCAGGTACTCCGCGACGATCGCCAGACCGATTTCCGACGTGCCGCCGAACAGCAGGACGGTTTGCGGGTTGCCAACGGCATTGATCACTGGAGTTCCAGCCTCCTGGCCATATCGGACATGAAAACGCCTGTGGGGTCGACGCTGCGGCGGACCTTGATCCACTCGTCGATCCGGGGATACATCTTGTGGAAGGTCTCGGCGGTGGTGCGCGAGTCCTTGCCGGTGTAGAGCCTGCCGCCGAACTCGAGCACGCGCGCGTCGAGTTCGGTGACGAACTCGTTCAGGCCGGGCCGGATGGGGAAGTCCAGGCAGACGTTCCAGCCGGGCATCGGGAAGCTCAGCGGCGCCTGGTTGCCCTCGCCGAAGTACTTGAACACGTTGAGGAACGAGTAGTGCCCGCTGCGCTGGATGTCGATGAGGATCTGCTTGAACTCCTCGACGGCCTCCGGCGGCACCACGAACTGGTATTGCAGGAAGCCCTGCGAGCCGTAGGCGCGGTTCCACTCGCCGAGCATGTCCAGCGGGTGGTAGAAAGCGGTCAGGTTCTGCGGCTTCTGGCGGTAGGTGGCGCCCTTGCGGTACCAGACCTCGGTGGCCAGCGTGAAGGTCTGCTTGTTGAGCAGGCCGTTCGGGAACAGGTCGGGGAAGGTCAGGAAGGTCTTGCCGGTGAAGCCGAGCGGGTTCTTGCGCAGCTTCTTGGGCAGCTGGTCCAGCTTGGCCAGCGAGCCGCGGGAGATGACCGCACGGCCGAGCTTGGGCATCGGGCTGATCGCGTCGAACCAGGCCGAGCTGTAGGTGTAGTTGTCCTCGCTGCCGTCGCTGTGGAAGGCGATGGTCTCGTCCAGGCCCGCGGTGACATCGCCGTCGGCGATGAAGTACGCCGTCTCGGTCGGGGTCATCTCGATGGTGACGCGCAGGATGATGCCGGTCAGGCCGCAGCCGCCGATCGTCGCCCAGAACAGCTTGGCGTTCTTGCGCGGGGTGAGGTGCTGGATCGTGCCGTCCGCGGTGAGCAGGTCGATCGAGCGCACGTGGTTGCCGAAGCTGCCCGCGCTGTGGTGGTTCTTGCCGTGGATGTCGGAGCCGATGGCCCCGCCCACGGTGACCTGCCGGGTGCCCGGCAGCACCGGCACCCACAGGCCGAACGGCAGCGCGGCGCGCATCAGCTGGTCCAGGGTCACGCCCGCGTCCACGTCGACGAGCCTGGTGTCGGCGTCGATGCGGTGGATCTTGTTCAGCGCGGTCATGTCGACGACCAGGCCGCCCGCGTTCTGGGCGTTGTCGCCGTAGGAACGGCCGAGTCCGCGCGCGATGACGCCGCGCCGCAGATGCGAGGGCTTGGAGTCGTTGTCCTCGGCGACCATCGCGACGGCCTTGGCGATCACTTCCGGGTCGCTGGTCGAGAGCACTTCGGCGGAGGTGGGGGCGGTGCGACCCCACCCGGACAGCGAGCGGGTCCGCGTCGGCAGCGTGTAGGCCCCGGTGCGCTCTGCGGCGCCGCCGGTGCTGCTCGGGGACTGGTCGTCGCCGGTCTTCGGGGTGGTGGTCGGAGCTTTCGTGGACATCGGATCACAGGCTACATGCCCGCGCGGACGCGGGTCCGCTCTCGTTGTACTCGCCGGTACGAGGTGGAGTCCTCCATCCGTTCGACGGGAGTCCTCTGCCGGGGCACAGTGAGTCCTCTGCCGGGCACAGTGAGTCCTCCGCCGGGGCACAGTGAGTCTTCCGCCGGTGCGGCGGGGAGTCCTCTGCCCGTCGGGCGTGGGGTCGGTGCCGAGGCGCCCGGGGCGGCCGCGGCGGGGACCGGTGACCGGTGGGGGCGGGGACCCGCGTCTCGGCGCGACCCGTCGCCCGCGCGGCGTTAGGCTCGTCGCCGTGCACGCCGAACAGCAGCTACCGCCCACCGCCGAGTTACCCGTGGTCGACGATTACTTCGACGGCCCCGAGGGCGGCGGCGCGGGCGGCGTCGACCTGAAGACGCAGATCGTCCGCTTCACGGTCACCGGCGGGCTGTCGGCGATCGTGGACTTCGGCCTGTACCTGATCCTGCTGGAGCTGGTCGGCCTGCCGTTGTCGCTCGCCAAGGCGATCGGCTTCGTCGCGGGCACGACCACGGCCTACCTGATCAACCGCCGCTGGACCTTCCAGGCCCCGCCGAGCCGGGTGCGCTTCCTCGCGGTGGGGGGGCGGGAAACGAACACAAAAACAGGGGGGGGGGGGGTCGCGAACCCACATAGGGAGAGGATAGGCCCCGGGAT
>NZ_JARWRU010000470.1 GCF_029867845.1 Nocardia farcinica
CACCGCCCATGGGCGGGGCGCCTCCGTCCCCGCCTCGCCCTCCCCCTCCCCCGTCTGCCCCCCCGCCCCCGCCCAACTCCACGCCGCCGGCTTCACCCGCCTGACCGAGGCCGCCGCGTGGCCGCAGGGACGGCCGGGCAGGCACTACGTGGTGCGTGGTGGATCGCTGGTGGCCTGGGCGGACACCGAAGGGCCCGCCACCACGCCGTTCCGGGTGGTCGGGGCGCACACCGACAGCCCGAACCTGCGGGTCAAGCAGCATCCCGATCTGGTCTCGGCGGGCTGGCGGATGGTCGGGCTGGAGCCGTACGGCGGCGCCTGGCTGAACTCCTGGCTCGACCGCGAACTCGGCCTGTCCGGCAGGCTGACCGTCCGCGACGGCAATGCCGTGCGCACCGAGCTGGTCCGCATCGACGATCCGATCCTGCGGGTGCCGCAATTGGCCATCCACCTGTCCGAGGACCGGCGCGGGGTCACCCTCGACCCGCAGCGCCACGTCAACGCCGTCTGGGGCGTCGGCGAGCCGGACGGCTCGTTCCTCGACGTGGTCGCCGAGTACGCCGGGGTGTCCGCCGAGGCGATCCTCGGCTGGGAGCTGATGACCCACGACCTCGCGCCGAGCAGGCTGGTCGGCCGTGAGCGCGACCTGGTGAGCGCGCCGAGGCTGGACAACCAGGGCACCTGCTACGCCGGTCTGCACGGCTTCCTTGCCGCGGTCGCCGAGCCGGGGGCGGCCATCCCGGTGCTGGCGATGTTCGACCACGAGGAGGTCGGCAGCCAGTCCGATCGTGGCGCGCAGTCCGACCTGCTGCCCACCGTGCTCGAGCGGGTGGTGCTGACCAGGGGCGGTGGCCGCGCCGACTTCCTGGCCGCGCTGGCCGGTTCGGTCGTCGCGTCCGGGGACATGGCGCACGCCACCCACCCGAACTACCCGGAGCGCCACGAGCCCGCGCATCGCATCGAGGTCAACGGCGGACCGGTGCTGAAGGTCAACCAGAACCTGCGCTACGCCACCGACGCCACCGGCGCGGCCGCCTTCGCGCTGGCCTGCGCCCAGGCCGGGGTGAACCTGCAGCGCTACGTGCACCGCGCCGACCTGCCGTGCGGATCGACCATCGGCCCGATGACCGCCGCGCGCACCGGCATGCCGACCGTGGACGTCGGCGCGCCGCAGCTGGCCATGCACTCCGCGCGCGAGCTGATGGGCGCCGCCGACGTGGTGTCCTACGCCGCCGCGCTGGCCGCCTTCTCCGCCCCGGCGGCCGAGGCGGTCGAGGAGGCGGCGGCGGGCCGGTAGGTGCACGCGGCGACCGCGAGCACCGCGAAGGCCACGATCACGTAGCCGCTGCCGATGATCTGCTGCCACCACGCCCAGTCGAGCTCGAGGTCGTCGGAGTGTGGCAGCAGCCACTGCGGGCCGATCAGGAACAGCACGGTCAGCGCGCCGGTGACCCAGGCGAACCGCCGCCACGGGACGCCGCCCGCGCGCCTGCGCACGATCACGTCGACCGCGAGCAGCAGCGCGGGCGCCACCCACACCCAGTGGTGCGACCACGACACCGGCGAGACCAGCAGGATCGCCGAGGCGTTGACCAGCAGTGCCGCTGCGTGCGCGCCCGCCGAGATCAGGTGGTGCATCCAGATCGCCGCCAGCGTGACCGCGACCGCGGCGAGGCCGAGCCAGATCGCGGTGGCCGCGCCGTCGGAGACGCCGAGGCGGAAGGCCAGGCCCTTGAGCGACTGGTTGCCCGCGAAATAGGGCGGGCCGATGCGGCCGGTGTCGGCCAGCGTGTGGAACCAGTACTGCACCGAATCGCCGGGGAACAGCAGGAAGCCCACGCCCACCGCGCCGATCGCGGAGACGATCATGGTGGCCGCGGCCTTCCAGTCCCGGCGCAGCAGGAAATACAGCAGGAATCCGCCCGGCACCAGCTTGATCGAGACGGTGATGCCGACGAGCATGCCGCGCGGCCAGAACGGTTTGCGCGCCAGCACGTCGAGGGCGACCACGGCCATCAGCACCAGGTTGATCTGGCCGAAGCCGAAGGTCTGGCGCACCGGTTCCAGGTAGAGCGCCAGCGCGAGCGCGCCGATCACCAGCGGCAGCGCCAGCCGCCGGTCCAGGCCGGGCCGCAGCCGGTCGAGCACCAGCCACAGCGTCAGGCCGAGACAGCCGAGCGAGCTCACCAGCACCACGATCTCGGCGACCACCAGCGGCATGAGCGCCAGCGGGGCGAAGAACAGCGCGGCCAGCGGGGGATAGGTGAACGGCAGCCCGATGCCGAAGACCGGCGGCATGGGTCCGTAGAGCTCGCCGCCGTCCAGCCACACCCTGGCGCCGTTGCGATAGACCTGCAG
>NZ_JARWRU010000471.1 GCF_029867845.1 Nocardia farcinica
CCCCGCGCCGATGGCCGAACTGCTCGGCGGGCTGCTCGGTGAGACCGCGCGCCTCGACCTGCCTGCCGGGATCGCCGATCCGGCGGGCGCCGACCTCGGTCCGGCCGAGCTGGCCGAGCAGCTGGCGCGACTGCCCGAGCCGTTCGCCTCGTTCGGCGTCGAGCGCATCACCCGGGTGCTCGAGGGCGCGCTGCACTCGGCCGAGGTGACCGCGGCCTACCGTCCCCGTCCGTTCGCGGGCGATCTGGTGTATTTCACCGCCGCGGCCGACGATCCGAGCGGGCACACCGGCGCCGACACCTGGCGCGGGGCGGTCGCGGGCGCGATCCGCAACCATCAGGTGCCGACCTCGCACTGGCAGATGACCACCGAGGCCGCGCTGGCCGAGATCGGCCGTGTGCTCGGTGCGCGGCGGGGCTGACACCGGATCGGCAGCGGCGCTCCCGGTGACGGCCGTGCCCCGGTAATCGGGCTCTGGTGTATTTCGCCGCGGCGGGGGATGATCCCTGCGGACGCGGCGGCGCGGACACCCGGGGGTGCGGCCGTGGGCGGCCGGTCAGGGAGTGTCGCTGTGCCCGCGACTCATCGGCAGACCGCCGGTGGCGAGGGGGGCGAGCTCGATCGGGCGGTCCTCGGGTGTACTGCTCCCGGTGGGGCTGTGCGCACAGCGAGCAGACCTGACGGTCTGTTTGGTGATGTGAGTAACCTACCGGGGGCCCGGGTGCAATGAACCGCTCGCGCACAGCGATGTGCAGATCAACGCGGGCGGTTATTGTTGCGTGCCCGAGGTCGCCGTGCGAACGCACGCGAGCCGTGCGGTGTGGTTTTTGCTCGACCCGAGAGGTGAACAGGCGCGATGGAAACAGCGAGACGTTCCAGCCGTGAAGGTCGTCGCCGCCGGTCGGGTTCGCCGCTGCTGGCCCAACTGCTCACCGCGGCCGTCGAGTCCGCCGCCGACGCGGTGGCGGTGCTCAGCGACCCGACCGGCGATCCCGCCGACCGGCGTCAGCTCACCTACCGGGAGCTGGACGAGGCCTCCTCGCGCGTCGCCAGGGAGCTGATCAGCCGCGGTCTCGGCCCCGGCGACGTGATCGCCATGGGCATCACCCGCTCGATCGAGTCGGTGCTCTCGCTGTGGGCCATCGCCAAGACGGGCGCCACCTACGTGCCGGTCGACCCGAACTACCCGGCCGAGCGCATCGCGCACATCCTGTCCGACTCCGGCGCCGAAGTCGGCCTCACCACCTCGGCGCACCGTCCGCTGCTGGGCACCCTCGCCTACTGGATCGAGCTGGACGACCCGGTGCGCGCCGAGCGCATCGCCGCCCACCCGGCCCACCCGATCTCCTACGCCGACCGCGTGCGCACCCTCACCCCCGCGCACCCGGCGTACATGATCTACACCTCCGGCTCGACCGGCATGCCCAAGGGCGTGCTGGTCTCCCACACCGGCCTGTCCATCATCGCCACGGCGGGCGCGAACCTCGGCATCGAGGTCGGCGACCTGGTCACCCACCTGAGCTCGCCCAGCTTCGACTTCTCGCTCATGGAGGCCCTGTTCACCTTCCCGCAGGGCGCCACCATGGTGATCGCCCCGCCGGAGGTCTACGGCGGCGCCGAACTGGCCGCGCTGGTCGAGCGCACCGGCGTGACCCACCTGATGATGACCCCGGCGGCACTGGAGTCGGTCGACCCGTTCGGCCTGACCTCGGTGCGCACCCTGGTCGTCGGCGGCGAGAAGCTCAACCCCGAGCTGGTCGGCCGCTGGGCCCACCCCGGCCGCACCATGCACAACGTCTACGGCCCCACCGAGACCACCATCATCGTCTCGGCGTCCGAGCCGCTGCACGCCGACGAGGAGATCACCATCGGCGCCGCGCTGCCCGGCGTCGGCGCCTACGTGCTCGACGCCATGCTGCGCCCGGTGCCCGCCGGGGTGGTGGGCGAGCTGTACCTCGCCGGTCCCGGCCTCGCCCACGGCTACCACGCCAGATCCGCGCTGACCGCCGCCTCCTTCGTGGCCGACCCGTTCGACGGCGACGGTGGCAGGCTCTACCGCACCGGCGACCTGGTGCGCCGCCGCGAGGACGGCGCCTTCGAGTACGTCGGCCGCAGCGACTTCCAGGTCAAGATCCGCGGCCTTCGCATCGAACTCGGCGAGATCGACAGCGCCCTGACCTCGCACCCCGACGTCGACTACGCCGTCACCCTCGGCGCGACGCTGCCCAACGGCAGCACCGCGCTGGTGGCCTATGTGCTGGCGCGGCCCGGCACCACGCTCGACATCGCCCAGCTCAGCGAGCACATCCGCAAGGTCCTGCCGACCTACATGATGCCCGCCTCGATCATGGTGCTCGACGAGCTGCCACTCAACGCCGTCGGCAAGCTGGACCGCAAGGCGCTGCCCGAGCCGGTCTTCGCCACCAAGGCCTACCGCGAGCCCGCCACGCCGACCGAGCGGGTGGTGGCCGAGGTGTTCGCCACCGTGCTCACCCCCGAGGGCGGGCAGCCGCCGCGCATCGGCGCCGACGACGACTTCTTCGAACTCGGCGGCAACTCGCTGTCGGCGACCCAGGCCGTCGCCAGGCTCAGCTCCGCCACCGGCGTGCAGGTCCCGGTCAAGCTGATGTTCGACGCGGCGACCGTGTCCGGGCTGGCCACGCTGATCGAGGGGCTGCACGCCCCGTCCCGCCCGCCGTTGCGCGCGATGGAACGGCCCGAGCGCATCCCGCTGTCCTACGCCCAGCAGCGGATGTGGTTCCTCAACCGCTTCGACACCGCCAGCGGCGTGAACAACATCCCGGTCGCCGTGCGGCTGTCCGGCGATCTCGACGTGGACGCGCTGCGCGCCGCGGTGGTCGACGTGGTGGCCCGTCACGAGGTGCTGCGCACGGTGTACCCGGAGGTCGACGGCGCGGGCACCCAGGTGGTGCTGCCGGTGGACGACCCGCGCGCGACGCCCGAGCTGCCGGTGCTCGCCGTATCCCCGGACGCGGTGCCGGAACTGATGAAGACCGTCATCGGCACCGGTTTCGACGTGGCGCTCGCGCCGCCGATCCGGCTGCGGCTGATCGAGCTGTCACAGCGCGAGCACCTGCTGGCGTGCGTGGTGCACCACATCGCCGCCGACGGCTTCTCGATGGGCCCGCTGACCCGCGACCTCATGCAGGCCTACCAGGCCAGGGTGGCGGGGCCCGCCCCCCCGTTAACCCCCGCGAAGGGGAAGTACGCCCCCTAAACCCAGAGGGAGCCCCAACAC
>NZ_JARWRU010000472.1 GCF_029867845.1 Nocardia farcinica
TGGTGGGGGGGGGGGGGGGGGGGGGGGGGGGCCTTTCTGCCCGCCGCCCCCCCCCCCGCCGCCGCCAAGGCCATGACAGAACAGGCGGAAGGACTCGAACAACCATGACCGTCATCGACATCGAGAACAACAGCTCGGGTCCGCTCACCGGCATCACGGCTGTCGAGGCGGTGGTGCAGATCTCCCACGGCTTCGACTCCGCCAGCATCTTCAACATCTTCTCCGGCGCCGCCGCGCTCGGCCTCGACGTGCTCTCGGCCGCGACCGATCCCATCGGCTATGTCGCCGGGCAGCTGCTGTCCTGGATGATCGAGAACGTCGGCCCCATCAGGGAGAAGTTCAACCTGCTCGGTGGCGACCCCGGTGTCATCAAGGCATCGGCGGCGGCATGGGAGCAGGTTCGGACCGACCTGACCCAGCTCGCGGGCGACATCACCGCCTCCGCCGCGGCCACGGCGGCGAGCTGGGCCGGTCTGGCGGCCGAGGCGTACCGGCGGCGCAGCGAAGACCTGGTCGAGCATGTGGAGGCCATGGCCGAGACCGCTCGCGTCGCCGCGCAGATGACAACGGCGGCCGGTGAATTCGTCGCGGGCCTGCGCACCGCGATCCGCGACCTGCTCACCGCGCTGGCGGGACGCCTGGTGAGCTGGACACTCGAGATCACCTGCACGATCGCCACGGCCACGCCCCTCGTCGTCGCGCAGGCGCTGGAGGCGATCGCCACCTCGACCAGGCAGACGGCCATGATCCTGAATCAGCTGGTCAAGGCCATCGACGCGCTGGGGCCGGCGGCCGCGTCGGTGCGCGACCTGGTGGACGGCACGTTCAAGTCGCTGGCGGTGTTCGTCAACTCGAGCCCGTCCATCGCGAAGACGCCCGCCGAGGCGTGAGGCTCGCCGCCCGGGATCAGCGCGGGACGGAGTGGAAGCGCCGCAGGCGACGGTCGAGCACCTCGGCGGCGATCCCGGCGTCCGGGACGGGGATGACGGTGTCCCGCGTCGGATGCGCCGATCGGACCACGACGGATTCGCCGCCCGGCGGATGCCAGCCGTAGCCGTCCAGGTCGACGAACCACGGTTTGTCCGGTCTGGCCGTCCACGGCCGCACGCCGCGGATGTCCCGGAACGGGATCGTCACCAGCCGTTGCCTGACCGCCTGGCCGCGCGTGGCGAAACCGGTCTGCTGGCTGCGGATGACGATCGAGTGCCCGCGCACCGCCACCTCGATGACCCGGCCGTGGCTGAAGCTGCGCAGGCGGTCGCGGAAGAGCACGAGGTCCAGATCCAGATCGCCCAGTTCGGGGGCAAGCGGTTCGGTGAGCCGCTGCCTGGCCCGCACCGTGCCCAGCCAGGCCGCCATCGGCAGCAGCGCGGCGGCCGCCACGCTCGTGTTCGGCAGCAGCGCACCGGATTCCGGCGCCAGCACGCCGAGGCCGATCACGGTCCCGGCCAGCCACCCTCCGCCGGTGCCGACGAGAGCCATCCCCCAGTACCGCCAGTTCCGCAATCCGGCCACCCGCAACCAGATCAGCGCGAGCGCCGCGGGCGCCGCCACCACGGCCGCGCAGATCGCCATCGGCACAGCCTGTTCCGCGCCGATCGGGCCGTGCGCGGGCGTGACCAGCAGCACGAAGAACGCGACCAGTACCGCCGGTATCCACACATAACTCACCGACAGCAGCCGGCGAACGCCCGGCCAGCGCTGTCGCAGTGTCGGCGCCGCGGCGGGATCGGGGAAGTGCGGGACGGTGGCGGGCAGCAACATCGGTCAGCCCGCCCGTCCGGTCAGGCCGCCACCGGCGCGATCAGCTCCGGTTGCGGCGGTTTGCCTCTGCTGCCGTCCAGCTCTCGACCGGTTCGTCCACCCCACGCCGTATTCCCTTCACTCCCCACGTCGGCTGTCACAGTAGTCGGCGCCGACGAGCGGTGCTCCACCCTGTTCCTCGAACACACGATCGGGCGGGAAGGTCAGCACTCCTGCTGCCGGGACGAGTGCAGCCAGGACGCGCAGCCGTCGACGTAGGCGGGCAGATGGGTGGCGATGAACTCTTCCAGCGGCCACTCGGCGGTCTCGGCGGCTCCGGTCCACACGTAGACCAGCGCGGACGTCCCGCTGGCCAGGAGGACAGGACGGCGCTCGTACTCCTCGCCCTCGTAGCGGTCGAGCAGTTCCCACTCCTCGGCGCCGAGACCGGTGAGCAGGCGGCCGGTGGCCGAACCCGCCGGGTCGGGGACGAGGCCGGGGTACACGCGGCCGGTGAGCCGGGCGACCCGCCAGCCGGTCAACGTGTCCTGGCGCGAGTCGGGGACACGGCCGAGCAGCGCCCGCAACACGGCGTCGACGCGCAGCGTGCCGTAGGCGAACAGCGCGGGGGCTCCGGCGTCGAGGCGGTCGGCCCGCGTCCGGCGCGCCGTCACTCCGGTCGGCCCTGCCCGATGGCGGGCCGGACCGGGAAGTCGCGGCCCTGGTGGAACCTGTGGATGGATTCGGCCACCCGCGCCGGACACTCGATGGCGGGAGAGTGCCCGGCGCCGTCGATGATCTCCACCTGCGCGCCCACCCGCTGGTAGCGGTCGCTCGTCGGCTCCCAGTCGTAGAAGCGGTCGTCGCGGCCGTGCAGGACAAGCGTCGGCAGACCGAGATCGCGGACCTGCCGGTCCAGCGGGTGAGCGGCCAGGCGGGGCCGGGCGGGGGCGGGCGCACA
Source organism: Nocardia farcinica (assembly GCF_029867845.1). Lineage (GTDB taxonomy): Bacteria > Actinomycetota > Actinomycetes > Mycobacteriales > Mycobacteriaceae > Nocardia > Nocardia farcinica_A. The sequence continues at coordinate 2,705 of NZ_JARWRU010000472.1, forward strand.
GGCGGCGGCGCTAGCGGGGGGAGCCAGGGGGGGGGGGGTGGGCGGCGCCCCCCCCGCGGCCGC
>NZ_JARWRU010000473.1 GCF_029867845.1 Nocardia farcinica
CCGCGGCGGGCGGCGCCTGCGCCGCGGCGGGCCCCCCCCCCCCCCCCGCGTGCGGCCCCGGTTGCCGGTGGCCACGTCGAAGACGAAGCCGCGCAGCGAGGTGGTCTGGGTGACGAACGGGCTGTTCTCGATGCGCGCGAGCGACTGGCGCACGTCCTCCTCCACATCGGGGAATGCCTCGGCCGACCAGTTCGGCTTGATGCCGGTCTCGTCCTGGATGGCGCGCTTGAACTCGTCGTCGGTGAAGGTCAGCATGCCGCAGTCGGTGTGGTGGATCAGGATGATCTCGGTGGTGCCGAGCAGGCGCTGGCTGATCGCCAGCGAGCGGATCTCGTCGTCGGTGACCACGCCACCCGCGTTGCGGATGACGTGCGCCTCGCCGTCCTTCAGGCCGAGGATGCGGTAGACGTCGAGCCGGGCGTCCATGCACGCCACCACGGCGACGTGCTTGCTCGGCGGCAGCGGCAGCGGACCTCTGACGGTCGCCGCGTATTCGGCGTTGTTGGCCAGGTACTCGTCGGTCACGCTCATGAATCGCGCCTTCCTCTATCAGGGGAATCTGGGACTTGCGCGTACGGATCGACAGTTGCCCGCGACAGGGGCAGGGGCAAGAGATTCGCGCAGCTCGAGCGGAATGCCCTGGACGAGACGCCCCGGAGGAGATGCCCTGGAAAAGATGCCCTGGAAAAGATGCCCTGGAGAAGATGCCTTGGAAGGATGTCCCGGAGGAGCTACCCGGCGAGGGCGCGCAGCGGGTCACGCGAACGACACGATTCACTTCCATCCGGTACGAACTCCCCCTCCGCGGTACTCATGGGTTACTCTTGGGTCGGCTCACGCGTCCACCTCGAAACCACCGGGGTAAGGCGGAGCCCTGATGCCTCGTGCATCATGAGCAGATCCGGGTAGTGTCATGAACCTGAAATCCAGCTCCCCCTTCCTGTCGGTGAACTCTGCCATGGCTTCGGCCGGGACTCCCGAGACCCGACTGGTCTTCCGCACCCGCCATCAGCACGACGTGGTCGTGCTGTCGGTACGTGGTCAGGCCGATGCGTTCACTCTGTCGCTGTGGCGACAGCGCGTTCGCGAGGCCGCCGAGGCGGCGGCGAAGGCGGGCGGCGCACTCATCGTCGACATCGGCAGGATCGACTTCTGCTCGCTGCGCACCATCGGCGCGCTGGTCGAGGATGCGGGCGCTTTCCAGCGCGACGGCGTGCGAACCTGCCTGGTCACCACCGACCTGCGCATCGCCCGCCTGCTCGCCGGCGATTCGCGGACCGCTCCGCTGATCGTCCGCTCCACGGTCGTGAGCGCCTACACTGCGCTCGGTTCCACCAGCAGGCCCGCGGAACCCGCGGTGCCGGTGGCGGATTCGGAGCTCCCCGAACCGGCGATCACGGAGAACGAGGTCGTGCCCACGCGCAAGCGCTTCCACGAGCCCTCGGCGGGCGTGTCCGGGCTGTCGAGCCGCAAGCCGGTGGCGGCGGGCGCGCGCTCGTAGCGGCCCCGGGCGGCGCACCCCGCGCGCCGTCCGGGTTCCCGAGGCGGGACACGGTGACCTGAACCGGGGGGGGGGGGCGGCCGGGGGCCGGGGGGGGGGGGGGGGGGGGGGGGGGGGGGGGGGGGGGGGGGGGGGGGGGGGGGGGGGGGGGGGGGAGGGGGGGGGGGGGCCGCCCCAGCCGGGGGGGCGGGGGGGGGGGGGGGGG
>NZ_JARWRU010000474.1 GCF_029867845.1 Nocardia farcinica
TACCCCGCTGGATATTAACACTCCCGGGGGGGGGGGGGCTTCGGGGTATTTGCCCCGGGCCCCACGGGGGGGGGGGTGGGCTTGGGTTATGGTGCCCGGGGCGGCGCCGCGCACCCGGCGGGCCCGCACCCCGCTGGCCCGCTCCAGGTCGGGCGGCGCGTCGAGATCGAGCCGGGACAACAACTCCGCCGTGGTCACCTCCCTGGCGGGCAGATAGGCGCCGACGGCTTCGATTGTGGATCTCACCATGTGTGTTCACTTCCGGGCCGAGCACGATGCGCACTCCTCCGGCAGCGCATCCCGTCGATCCTAACGACAGATCTTTCACAATCGGGACCGCTCGAGTAGATTGACCCAGGATGTGGAGCACCGCCCGACGCCACGAGCTGGCGTTACTCGCCGCCGGTCAACCCTGGCTGCCCGGCCTGTTGTTGCTTGGGCGGCTCGCGCGCCCGATCCGCAAGGTTCCCGGACTCGGCTGGTTCGTCGCCGATCCGCGCGTGGCCCGCCAGATCTACAACGACAGCACGCATTTCAGCATCGTCTCCGAGGGCGCGGCCGGGCACTGGTGGGCCCAGGTGATCGGCGAGTGGGTCGATGAGCTGTTCGAAGGACCGGGGCACACCGCGCTGCGGGCCACGGTGCGCGACCTGTTCACCCTCGCCCACACCGATGCCCTGGTCGAGCGGGTGATCGGCCCCGACCTGCGTGACCTGAGCGACCGGCTCGCGCGGGGACAGACCGTGGACATCGCCGCCAGAGCGCGAATCCTCGTCGGCCGCAGCGTCTCCGATCTGGTCGGTCTGCGCCCCGAGGACATCGCGGCGGCCATCGGCGGCGACCCCACCGACGATATGGACGCGCTGTTCCTGCGGTTGTTCCACCACGTCGAAGAGCTGGTCAACCTCGGCTTCGGCACCATGGCCTCAACCACCCTCGACCCCGGCGCGCTGGCCCGCGCCCGTGAACTGGCAGGCAGGCTGTCCGTGGGCGTCCCCGACGCCTACGCGCGCGCCGACCCCGACACCACCCTCGGCCGCTGCCGCGAACTGGGTCTGGACGTGCGGCACGCGGGCGGGCTGGCCGTCCTGATGGCCGTGGCGGGCACCGACACCCTCGCCAGCGCCATGACCAGGATGGTCGCGATCATGCACGACACCGGCGAGCACCGTGCCCTGCTCGCCGCCCCCGACCGGCTGCAGGACGCGGTCCGCGAGACCCTGCGCGTCACCAGCCCCGCCTATCTCGTCGGCCGCTCGGTCACCGCGGACGTCCGCGTCGTGGACCGGGATCTGCGCAAGGGCGAGCACGTGAAGATCCTCACCTGGACGATCGACAACGCCGCCGGGGAGTTCAGCATCGCCCGCGATTACGACCCCGAGACCCGCCAGCTCTGGTTCGGCGGCGGCCGTCACCTCTGCCTCGGCGCGCAACTCGTCCACTCCGAACTCACCGCGCTGCTCGAAGCGCTCACCGCGGCCGGTCGGCCGTGGGAGATCGTCGAACGGCGCTACCGTCGCAAGGTCTTCATTCCCACCTACGAAGTGCTGCGCATCCGGCTCGCGCGCTGAGCCCGCCTCGGCGAGCGGCCGCCACCGTCGCGGGCTGTCAACCGTCGCGGGCCGCCAACCGTCGCGGGCTGCGACCGTCGACGCGCGGTGGGCGCGCCGTCGTCACAGCGGTCGCGTGGTGTCGGCCAGCAGCCAGGGGTCGACGGGATCGCCCGAGGTGATGAGTTCCTTGATCCGGTCGGTCACATCCCAGACGTTGACATTCATGCCCGCCAGCACCCGGTTGCCCGCGTCCAGCCAGAACGCCACGAACTCCCTGCGGGCGGCGTCGCCGCGCACCACCACCCTGGCGTCGGCGCCGGGCGGCACGTGACCGGTGTACTCCATACCGAGGTCGTACTGGTCGGTGAAGAAGTACGGCAGCCGGTCGTAGACGGCCTCGCGGCCGAGCATGGTCGCCGCCGCCACCTCCGGCTGGTTGAGCGCGTTCGCCCAGTGCTCCACGCGGACCCGCGTGCCGAGCCGGGGGTGTTGCTGTTCGGCGATGTCGCCGACGGCGACGATGTCGGGATCGCTGGTGCGCAGGGCCGCGTCGACCAGCACGCCGCCGCCTGTCGCCAGCCCCGCCTGCTTCGCCAGCTCGATGTCGGGTTCCGCGCCGACCGCGATGAGCACGGCGTCGGCGGGCGCCGTCATGCCGTCGGCCGTGCGCAGTCCGGTCGCGCGGCCGTGCTCGTCGGTGACGATCTCCGCCACCCGCGCACCCAGTCGCAGGTCGACGCCGTGCTCGCGGTGCAGTTCGGCGAAGACCGCGCCCATCTCGGGGCCGAGCGCGCCGAGCAGCGGCACCTCGGCGGTCTCCACCACGGTCACCTCGCACCCGCGGGTGCGCGCGGCCGCGGCCACCTCCATACCGATCCAGCCCGCCCCGATGATCGCCAACCCGGCCCGCTGCTCGAGCAACTCGGCCAGCACCCGCGCGTCGTCGACGGTGCGCAGGGTGTGCACATTGGGCGCGTCCGCGCCGGGCACGGGCAGCCAGCGCGAGGACGAGCCGGTGGCCAGGGCCAGCTTGTCGTAGGGCAGCGTCGAGTGGTCGGGCAACGTGACGGTCTTCGCGGACCGGTCGATGCCGGTGACGGCGGTGCCGAGCAGCACGTCCACATGGTGGTCGCGATACCACTGGGCCGCCTCGACGGTGAAGTCCGGCAGTCGCTTCTTGCCGAGCAGGAATTCCTTGGACAACGGGGGCCGCTCGTAGGGCAGGTGCTCTTCGGCGCCGACGAGGGTCAGCGAACCGTCGAAGTCGGCGGCGCGCAGCGCCCTGGCCAGTCCTGCCGCGGCGAGACCGCCGCCCACGATCACGAAACGCCGATCCGAGGTCATCGCGAACTCCTTCGCAGACTGGGGATTCGTCGACTGGGGATCCGTCACCGACGACCCTACTGTCACCAGGGCATTCGCGAGCCCGGTTCGCCGCCCATTCGCCCGAGCCCGCGGGCGATACCGGCGATCGGCTAGATCTTCCCGACTCGATGTGGGTGTCGATGCCGCCGGGGAACGAGACGGGAACCGAGAGCCGGGCACGGGGAACGAAACGGCGCGCGCCGTGGTTGGCAGAAAGGACGCGCGCGTGCCGGCCGCGTCGCCCGACCGACCGAGAGGAACGACACGTGACCGACACGGGCACGAAGAAAGACGTCGCCGATTTCTGGTTCGATCCGCTGTGCCCCTGGTGCTGGATCACCTCGCGCTGGATTCTGGAAGTCGAGAAGGTGCGCGACATCGAGGCGCGCTTCCACGTCATGAGCCTGGCCGTGCTCAACGAGGGCAGGGACCTGCCCGAGCAGTACGCCGAGCTGATGAAGTCGGCCTGGGGTCCGGTCCGGGTCGCCGTCGCCGCCGCCCAGCAGCACGGCGACAAGATCCTCGCCCCGCTCTACACCGCCATGGGCACCCGCATCCACGAGCGCAAGGACGAGTACGAGCGCGAGGACCGCGCCGAGTCGCTGCGCGCGGTGGTCGTCGACGCGCTCGCCGAACTCGGCCTGCCCGCCGACCTGATCGAGGCCGCCGACAGCGCCGACTACGACGAGGCGCTGCGCGCCAGTCACCACGCGGGCATGGACGCCGTCGGCCCCGATGTGGGCACCCCGACCATCCACGTCAACGGCGTGGCCTTCTTCGGTCCGGTGCTCTCGCGCATCCCGCGCGGCGAGGAGGCGGGCAAGGTGTGGGACGGCGTCGTGGCGCTGGCCTCCTACCCGCACTTCTACGAGCTCAAGCGCACCCGCACCGAGGGCCCGGTCTTCGACTGAGCGCGCACGGGTTCCCGGGCACCCGGGAACCCGGACTCAGCCGACCGGTTTCGGCGGCACGCTCGGCAGTGTGGCCGCGGGCGGCGCACCGTGGCCGGCGCCGGCCGGTCGCGGGGCGGGCCGCCAGAACAGCTTGCCGTGCCTGCTGCGGTCACGCAGTGCCGACATCCGCCAGGTCAGCACCGGATGGCTGGACAGCGCGTTGACCAGCCAGACGAAACCGCCCTTCTCGGTGGCGGCCCGGTCGGCCATCTCGTCGAAGGCCACCCTCGTGTTGAGGTACTTGCCGGCGGCCAGCGTGCCCATCGCCGCGACCGCGCCCGCCGGACGGTGGCAGTAGCCGTAGTTGTCGGCGGTGTACTCCTGCGAGCGGCTCAGCGACGAGCCGAGGATCGGCAGGAACGGCACGAGGAACATGCCGAGCTGCCGCCAGTAGGAGACGTGCCCGGCCGCGATGTGGCCCACCTCGTGGCCGATGATGAACGCCAGCGCGTCGGGTTCGCGCGCCTGACCGCCCACCTCGAACAGATCGCTGTAGACCACCACGAAACGCCGGAAGCCGTGCCCGGAGGCGAATGCGTTGATCTGGCCGTTGCCCAGCACCACATAGGCGTCGGGCACCGTCTTCATGCCGAAGCGCTGCGCCGCCTCCACCACCATGCGATGGCCCTCGGGGAACTGGGTCGGTGACATCTTCACCCCGTTCACCCGCTGCGAGGCGTAGTTGATGCCGCGCCCCGCCCACACCAGCGCAGGCGCGAAGACCAGCAACAGCAGATAGTCGCCGGGTGTGATGCCCTCCGCGATCGCGGCGACGAACAGGATCAGCGCGATCAGATAGGCCAGCACGGTGCACAGCACCACCAGCACCAGCAGCGGGATCTCCCAGCTGTGCCGGGCGGGCATGCCCCACGGCGCCAGCCCGCGCGGCCCGCCCCGCGGCGGCGGCACGGGCGATCCGGCCTGATACGGGGGAGCGCCCGGGTGCTGGTGCTGATGCTGATGGGACAGATGTGCCTGCGACACCGGCGGTGTCACGGGCGGCGCGCCCCACCCGGGCGGGGGCGCGTAGGGATCGAGTGGACCGCCTGACGGCTGCGGTGTCGGTTCGGGCGACTGCATGAACCGACCCTATGCGGGGCTGGTCCCCCTGGCAGCGGGCCCGTGGCGACCTGCGACAATCGCAGCCATGCGCGTATACCTTGGTGCCGACCATGCCGGTTTCGAACTGAAGAACCACGTCAAGGCTCATCTCGAGCAGGCGGGCCACGATGTCGTGGACTGCGGCGCGCTGGAATACGACGCCCAGGACGACTACCCGGCCTTCTGCATCGAGGCCGCTCGCCGCACCGTCGCCGATCCGGGCAGCCTCGGCCTGGTCTTCGGCGGTTCCGGCAACGGCGAGCAGATCGCCGCCAACAAGGTGCCCGGCGCCCGATGTGCCCTCGCCTGGAGCGTCGAGACCGCCAAGCTGGCCCGCGAGCACAACAATGCCCAGCTCATCGGCATCGGCGGCCGCATGCACTCCACCGAGGAGGCGTTGGCCATCGTCGACGCGTTCCTCGCCACCCCGTGGTCGCAGGAGCCGCGCCACCAGCGTCGCATCGACATCCTCGCCGAATACGAGAAGACCGGCGAGGCCCCCGAGGTGCCCGCCTACTGAGCCCGCCGGCTCGGTTCGTCCGACTCGCTCTCGTCAGACCCGGGGGATCACCATGCCCGAAGGGCACACCCTGCACCGGCTCGCCCGGCGGCACCGTGAGCTGTTCGCCGGCGGGCCGGTGCGGGTGTCCAGCCCGCAGGGCCGCTTCGCCGAGGGCGCCGCGCTGGTCGACGGGCGTCGGCTCGACGACGCAACGGCGCACGGCAAGCACCTGCTGCACCACTACGACAACGGCCTGACCGTGCACGTCCACCTCGGCCTGTACGGGGCGTTCCACGACGCCCCGGCCCCGATGGGGCCGCCGGTCGGGGCGGTGCGGATGCGGCTGATCGGCGCCGGGCACGGCACCGATCTGCGCGGCCCGGCCGCCTGCGAGGTGCTGCTCGCGCCGCAGGTCGACGCCCTGCTGGCTCGGCTCGGGCCCGATCCGCTGCGCGCGGACGCCGATCCCGAGCAGGCCTGGCGGCGGATCAGCCGCTCCCGCAGGCCGATCGGGGCGCTGCTGATGGACCAGAAGGTCGTCGCGGGCGTCGGCAACGTCTATCGCGCGGAAGTGCTGTTCCGCCACGGCATCTCGCCCTACCGTCCCGGTGTCGAGCTGGCGGCCGAGGAGTGGAAGGCGATCTGGGCCGACCTGGTCGACCTCATGCCGGTGGGGGTGGCCACCGGGCGCATGCACGTGGTGCGGCCCGAACACGACCACGGCGAGCCGTCCTACGCGCCGGACCGGCCGCGCACCTACGTCTACCGCAGACCGGGCGAGCCCTGCCGGGTGTGCGGCACAGCGGTTGCCCACGCGGTGCTGGAGGGCCGGAACCTGTTCTGGTGCCCCGGCTGTCAGCCGCGCTGACCCGCCGCTCCCGACGCCCGGTCGCCCCCCCGGCGATATAAGCCACCCCCCATAGCCCCCCCCCCCCCGCCCACCACCCCGCCCCCCCCGCCCCCCACCCCCCCCGCCCCCCCCACCGGGGGCGCCCCCGCCCACCAATTGCGCCGCTCCCCCCCCCCGGGGGCAATTTTGGTCACGGCGGCTTACCCGGCCCCCCCCGCCCGCGACCCCCTCACCGTGTGGAC
>NZ_JARWRU010000475.1 GCF_029867845.1 Nocardia farcinica
TACCGGGGCCGCACCGACTTCCAGGTGATGATCCGGGGCTTCCGCATCGAGCTCGGCGACATCGAGGCGGCGCTGCTGCGCCACGACGCGGTGTCGGCGGCGGCGGTGCTGGCGCACAACGACCCGAACCTGGGCGACCGCCTGGTGGCCTACGTGGTCCCGGCGGCGGGCCGCTCGGTGGAGGACTTCGACCGGCGGGCGTTGCAGTCCGCGCTGTCGGAGGACCTGCCGTCCTACATGGTGCCCAGCGCCTTCGTGGTGCTCGACGCCCTGCCGCTCAACGCCAACGGCAAGCTCGACCGCAAGGCGCTGCCCGCGCCGAGCTTCGATCAGGCCGCCTACCGCGCGCCGTCGACCCCGGCGGAGCGGATCGTGGCGGAGGTGTTCGCCGACGTCCTCGGCCTGAAGAAGTCCGAATCCGGCCGCATCGGCGCGGACGACGACTTCTTCGCCCTCGGCGGCAATAGCATCCTGTCCATCCAGCTGGTGGCCCGGGCCAAGGCCGCGGGCGTGGCGTTCAGCGTGCGCGAGGTCTTCGACCAGCGCACCGTGGCGGCACTGGCCGCCGCGGCGACCCTGACCGGCGCCACCGAGACCGGCCTGCGGGAACTGCCGGGCGGCGGCGTCGGCGAGATCCCGGTCGACCCGGCGACGGCGCTGCTGCTGGCGCAGGACCACTTCGACGGCGTGGCCGAGGCCGTGACGCTGGCGATGCCGCAGGCCCTGGACTGGTGGACGCTGCTGGAAGCGCTCGAGGCGATCTTCGAGCGCCACGACGCGCTGCGCACCCGCGTGCGACGCGAGGGCGACGGCTGGACGTTCGAGGCGCAGCCGCTGGTCGACGTCGAGCCGCTGGTCCGGGAGGTCCGGGTCGCCCGTGGCACCGACGGCGACTGGCTGCGCGGCGACGAGCTCGCCGCCGCGGTGGACCGCCTCGACCCGGCCGAGGGCGTGATGGCGCAGTTCGTGCTGTTCACCTTCGAGGACGAGCGCACCGACGAGCTGCTCGTCGTGGCGCACCGCCTCGTGGTGGACGGCCCGTCCTGGCGGATCCTGACCGAGGAGATCACCGAGGCGGTCGCCCGCCTCGGTGTGGACGCCCCGCTGGAGCTGCCGGCGACCGGCACCTCGCTGCGCCGCTGGGCCCACCACGTGGCCGAGGCCGACCACAGCGCGGAACTGCCCTACTGGCAGCAGATCCCGGCGGCCGACGCGCCGCCGATCGGTGAGCGGGCCTTCGACC
>NZ_JARWRU010000476.1 GCF_029867845.1 Nocardia farcinica
ATCAACCCCACCCCCCGGCTATCGTATCCGACTTGGTGGTGCATCCCTGCTGCGTCAGGGGCACGGGCCCCCCCGGGTACGCGGGGCCCGGGCTGGCGGGGACACCTGCGTGGCGCACACTCGCGTTCCGGCGAAGCGTGCTCTCGGACAAGCGACTCGATGGGATCGCGAACGTATTCCAGCGGCGATGGCTGGTCGAAGTCTACCTACACGCACACGTCGACGCGGGCATCAGAAACCCCGGCGGGGAAGCCGACTACTCCTCGCTCGCCAACGGTGGGTGGGCGGAGGACCTCGCGACGTTCCTGGGCACCGCCTATCGATCGGACGACACTGGTGCGGTCGAAAACCACCGCGTGCTGGCTGATCTCACCGCCCTGGCTGCTGATGCGGATGTGCAGATCGTGGTCGAGGAGCATGCGACATTACTTACTTCCCCAGGGGTCGATACGGCGACACGAGACCTCCACCGGCAAGTCTTCGCCGACACGCTTGCCGCCGCGATACTCGACGCGACGTTCGCTCTCGTACCCGATGCCCAGGAAAACGACTTGGTCGTCGATGTGGAATTGGTACACGGCGCCAGCGAATACCGAATTGTCCTCTCGGAGACGTCCATCGGAGGACTCGGCATCATGGAGGCCCTTCACAGGGCATACGCGGTGGATCCGCGTCGGTTCTGGGATGGGGTGGGCCGCGCTGTCGCGCCGACCGATGTCGAAGGCAGCGATCGTGCGCTTCGGACGGCGCTGGCGGCCTTGGCTGACAGCCGATCGCGATTTGCACGAGCCGTCGCGGATTTCCGCTCGGCCCGCGGTGCAGGTGCACTCGATCGAGCGCTCGACAACTTGCGGCACCAATGGGAGGTGCTCGACGGCCCACCCAGTCACCTCGCACTGTCAACCTTCTCAACCCGATTCCTGCGGCCCGGTTCCCAATCCCAACTCGATGCAAAGGTGTGTCAGTTGGTAAGCGCCTGGGGTGATCTCGAACGCTCCCTCGGTGTCGAGGTTGATCCTCGTACGCTGGTCTACCACGCAGACAAGGGCACGCTCGGCGTCTCGATCAAGCCTATGACTCTCGACTCCGCATACAGCATGCTCTGGGCAAGAGGCTATACAGCCCGCAACAAGCGCCTGCAGCACTGGAATCCATACCGCGATGATGTGGTCGTAGAGCGCCTCACGATCGAGTCGCTCGTTGCCGACAGGTCGGTCATCGTGGATGTCTCGCAGGATGGATGGCAGGCGCACTACGTCGACGCTGTCGAGCGAGATGGTGCAGTCCGATTGTGTGCGCAGGCATCGCAGAACGACCATCTCGCAATCGCAATCCGCGAATGCCTCGTCACACCCGTGGAGCGCGCCGGTCTGCGCGTGTATGCCCGTGTCACGGCTGTCGACCGACATGGCTTGGAATCAGTCGTACGAATGGATCTCGCCGAGGAGTTGCAGTGAGCATCCGAATGCAGCGCACCATCCGAACCCGGCCGCGGAACGGCCTGGCGATCACGGACGTGCTGGCCGGAGTCCTGCTCTCAGAACTCTGCTCGCCCAGCCCCGAGTTGTGGCTCGTCAGCGGGTGGGTGAGCGACACTCTGGTGCTCGACAACTCGGCTCACCGCTTCGATGCCGTGCTGGGCGACAAGGCACCGACTGAACTGCTCCTCTCCGACGTACTGGTCCAACTGGCGCGCCTTGGTTCGAAGGTGCATGTCGCCGTGCGAGAGGTCGAACACAACGTTGGATTCATTCGGCGCCTACGGAATCATGAGGTTCCGATTCGCGTGTACTCGAGTCCAGATCTGCACGAGAAGGTGCTCGTCGGTGACGACTGGGTCATGAAGGGGTCTATGAACTTCACGTGGAATGGCTTGCAACGCAACGAGGAGAGCATTGATCTGCTCGTCAGTCGCGCGGCAGCGGCGAGAGAGCGTCTCGAGTTGCAGACCCGATGGATCAGTGGTGACGAATGATGTCATCCGACTACGACGAGGCCGTGCGGCGTTTCTTCGCCCCGCCGAATCTTATCTGGCCCAATTTGGATCCGGACGTTGGACAGGCGGGAGTGATCAGCCCATTCATTCACAGTGCACGCGACAGAGGGGAATGCCCACTGGTTCTGCCGCGTCGGGACGGTAGGGGAGAAGCGGCCACCGTCTATGTGGTGTGTTGGGACACTGCCCATGCGGGGCGCATCCGACCGGTTCTGCATGCATTCTTCGGTGCCTATCTGTCGCCATTCGACGGTCGGGTGGCTCGGCTGCGGATGTCGGACGTGCCCGAGCGGGCTATTCACGATTTGGTCGGGCCTGGAACGACTTTTGTGTTGCGCCCTGATCCTGAAACCGAGTCGCACCTCGTCAGAGGACTCCAGCGGTTGGTGCGCAGCCTTGCCGGACGCCCCAGGCGACGGCCGTCGCTTCCTCGACCTGTGGGCAGGCTTCTGCGGGAATTCGACGTTGCCCTCGCCGCGGGAGCGATAGCGCAGTCCACCGGTCTCCTCGAGGAGATCGAGCGGATCGGTGGTATCTCGCATGAGAATCTGGCTTTCCTGCAATTGCAACGACTTGGACGGTTGGGACGCGACTCCGAGCTGCTGGCGCATACTTCGCTCCCCACTGTCGTGCACACCGAACCACCCACGGTGGTCCGTGAGGCGATCCTTGGTGCCTGGTCGCGTGTCAATCTCTATACCGATGGCGAGTTGGATGTCCAGGAGGCGCTGGGTCGCCTCCGCAACGACCCTGTCGACGTAGCCATGCTGGCCGGAGCGTTCTTGGCACGGTCGCATGTCACTGACGCAGTCGCTCTCGGAGTGATCGTTGCGGCGGCACGGGGAGACCGTGAACTGGCGCTGCTTCTACTGAAGAACCAATCGATCGGCGAGTACGCCCGATCTGTGCTCGAAAAGCAATTGGGACTCCACGAACAACCGGAGTCGACTTCAGACAACGCGCCGCCAGTAGAGGCGGGCCAGGTATCTGGCGAGTCGGACCAAGAACCAGTAGAGGACACGGATCGATCGCCGGGTTCGTGGATCGAGTGGCTGGGCGGCCTCGACGGGACCGCACCATCACACAACCCGATGGAACTCGCCGATTCCTGGCCTCCGGTAGCAGAACATGATGCCGAGATCGCTCACCTCATCGATGCACTGCCGGATATCGCGACCGAGGCGTTGCTTGCTGGAGTAGCGGCGTTTCTCGAGACCTCGGACTCGGAAGTGCCCGCACCGGAGACCGCGCATGCGTTCATTCGCCGTTACCTGATCGAGGAGCGGTTCGCACCGGCGGACGTGAGCGCATTGACTGCGCTCCTTGCCATAGTGCTCAGCAGTGCGCCGAAGGCCGACGACTATGCTGAGTTGCTAGACGATCTAGGGGCCTTCACGAATCGTTGGGTTTCGGTGAACACGGCCGCCCAGGCGCTGGACTTGGCAGATGTCGTCACCTGTGGGCCGCGCCCGGACAGTGACACGCAAATCGCTTTCGTGACGCGAATTCTGGGCGAACTGCACCACAAGCGGCACCGGTTGGCAGGGGCATTGCGCTCGCTTGCCGCGCTGATCTCCGATGATCTGAGTCTCGATTTCGATTGGACTTCCGCGAAAGTCGAAGGAGCGTCTGCTGAGCGTGAGTTGCCGACGGGACTTCGCGTTTTGCTGTACAGCCTCGATGCAGGAACGCTCGATCGTGTCGAGGCTGCGTTAACTGCTCAATATCCCACCATCCAGGTGAGTCGGTCCTCCGACAAGGTCGGCAATGCAGCGCTTCGCCAACACAGTCGCAACGCTGACGTCATCGCCATTGCTACTCGCCGTGCTGCACACGCCGCCACCGGCTTCATCGTCGACAACGCCGTCCGGGGCAGGATCTGCTACCCGGACGGTTCAGGATCGGCATCCATGCTGCGGGCAGTTGAAGCGGAACTGGACGACCTTCGAACCTCTGGATGACAGCGCGATTCGGAGCGGCGATATGTCGGCTATCAGACGATCGGCTTACGCACTCGCACCGCAGCAGCCAAAACCTTGGTAAGCAGCTTGATATCAGTCGGGGTGTTCTGCAGGGAATTCCACCGCCGCTGATCGTCGAGGCCCAGATCCCATGTGCCCGAAGTCCACGCAGTGACGTCTCGCAGCCCGTCCAGTCGCCGTTCCAATCCGCTCTCCGGTAGTTGGTCCGCTGTGTGCCTGTCGGTGAGCATGTCCATCACGTACCCGAGTGACTGAATACCGACACCGTGCGTGAGTCGGGACTTCCTGGGTGGCAAGGTCCATTCGATCGGCCACATGTCGGCGATCAATTTCCAGAAGATCTTCAGGTGCAGGACCATTTGTTCGACGTCACCAGTGCCGTCCTCGGGATTCCGGTACTGGTAGAGGGCTCCGTCGTACAGGCTGTTCTCGATCATCTTGAGGACGCTGTTGTCCTTGATACGGCCGTCTGGCGATGTCGGTGTTGCGATCGCTCCGTAGAAGGGACTGTCCTCCTCGATGTTCAGGCGAATCATGACTTCGGCCGGGAGTTTGCGCCGGGCATACTTCGGGGGAAGATAGCCGGCCGAGTCCGGCAGCAGTTCGTGAATGAGTCCTTTGGGCAGCGGTTTGGTGTTGTTGACCAGGATGAACTGGGAGCGCTGCTCCTCCTCGCCGTCGGCGATGAACGCAACCACTGCCACCGGGAATTCGTCGACGTCGGCGTCTCGAATGGCCGCGACACGTTGCTGACCGTCGACGAGCAGTCCGGGCTTCGCCGACTCATCGATCGTCTCGTCGACGGGGATGACGAGATCGCCGGGGATCGAGTAGTCCACCGCGCTGAACTGGCGACTCGGTTCGAACCGGACCCGCCCATCGAAGGCCAGAACGATGGCATTCGGCAACATGGCTTCAGGAGATTCGAGATACCTGCGGATCGCCCGGATGTGGCTGAGGACCTCCGGGCGCTGGTAGCCATCGAGGCTGCCTTGGCCGGAGCGGCGTACCCGTGACACCGTCGTGAAGTCGAGTAGGTGTTTGCCGTCGATACCGAAGCAGTAAATGTGGCGATCGCCCTGCCGGACCTGCAGAGCAGGGACCCGAATGTCGTAACGATCAGCCATGAACGGACTCCTCTTGTTTCGATTGTGGGACGTCGGTGCGTTGTGCGTCCATCTTGGCGGCGAGGACCGACAGGTTGTGAAATCCACGCCTCTTGTTTCGCTCGGTTCCCCGGAAAATCATTATCTCGATGCCGTGTTTGCCGCACAGGCCGCAGTCACACGACTTCCACGGGGCATCTTCGAGAGTGCGTCTATAGGATTGTTCACGGTTCTTTTCAACCCCGATCGTTCGGTCGTAGGCGAGGACTGCGTCAAGAGTTTCTTGGACACTGCACTCTCCCCGGTCGAACTGCCGTAATGCCGCCAGACAATTGCGTTCTGCGGTTAATGCGTTGCGTTGAGAAATTTTTCCAGATAGAATAGCCCGCTTCAATGTCACATTGCCGTCGACCTGTGGCACGCGGATTGCGGTATATGTGGTCGATCGAGTGTGGTAGTTGTCCCGGTCGTCCATGAAGGATTGGCGGAAGGCTGAGGTGCTGTCGAAACTGGTGACTCCGAGTTCTTCGAATGAAGTGACCGAATCCAGGCGGGTTATGCCCAGCAGGTGCAGTTCGGTGCTCCGGCTGCGCACTTCGTCGATCTTCTGTAGACAATCCAGGATATCCGGAGTCTTCAGAGGAACCATGCCGCCGAGGGCGATCCGCTTATAACCCATCTCCTGCAGTCGGGCGACACTGTCGGCGTAACTCTGGGGGTTCCATCCTTGCGCGGCGCCCACCGGTTGGACCAGGGATTTCCGATCTGCGACCGCCGCCAAGAATTTTTCGGCATACTGGAGCGATATGTTCTTGCGCTCCACCCATTCTTCTCTGGGATCGTTCACCAAGCCGGGCCGCTGATACCCCAAGATCACATGGTCGATACTCACGCCAGCATCGAACCCGCACTCCTCATAGAAATCGAGTACCTCGTCGACAGTGTACGGAGGAGTCGGTTCGTTGACGTAGTTGAATGCTCCGCAATCCCCGAGTGTTGATACGTCATCGGGCAGTCTGAAAAACGATCGGACACCGAGGCGATACAGTCTGTTTCGTTGGGGCATCGAGTACTTGCCAGCGCTGCGGACCGAACCGTCCACGATCGCTTTGGAGACCAATACGCCGTTGTAGGCGGGCTTGGCCAGTACCTCGTGAGCATAGAGGTCATCGCGTTGACGGACTCGAGTGGCCAGATACTCGTCGTGCAGGAAGTCGTAGGTCGGACTCACGAGATCCTGGCTGTCCGGGAAATAGAACTTCATCTCTAAACCCCCACCCTGGCGTTGAGGTACACCCGAATCAGGTAGTTGGACAGTTCCTGGATGTGTTTGGGTACATTCTGGACCTCGTTCCATTTCATTCCGTTCTCATCCCATGTTCCCGAGGTCCAGCAACAGTGAGGAGCAACGAGTTCCAGGTGTTTTCGAATCGTCTGTGGTGCGTCCGGTCGACGTGCGTCCACCGTGCCGAGTATGCGATCCATCAGCCTGCCCATAGCACGGATTCCTGCGCCGTGCATCAGTCTGCTTCGACTCGCGGGTTTTCCCCATGCATCGGGAAAGATGTCACGAACTGCGGACCAGTATGTAAACAAAGCATGGATGATCCCGTCGAAGTCCGTCTCGTTCTGACGCACATCGCGATACGGATACAGGCAACCGGAAGGCGAAGTGAGACTTTCTTGGATCATGTCCACGACGGCTGTATCCGTAATCACGGCCATGGTGTCGTCGTTTTTCGGTGTCGAGGATCGACGGATCATCCCGCGCATGGGAGATCGGTTATCGGTGTTCAGGACATCGCACAGTTCAGAGGGGGCCTTGCGTAGCGCCAGGCGCGGAGGCAGTTTGCTATCCACTTCGGGCAGCAGTTCCGTCACGAGCCCTCTGGGGAGCGGTCGAGTATTGTTGACGCGAATGAATTGATCGCGCTGTATCTGCACCGAGTCGGCGACGAAAGCGGTTACGGGTACCGGGAAATCCTTGTTCTTGATCCTGGACAGAGCTATCGCCCGTTGCTGCCCGTCCACGATCCAGGCCGGCTTCGGCCGCCCGGATGCAGGCTGGGGGATTGTCACCGTGCCGGTTATGCCCAGCTCGTCACCTGGCATGCGGTTTCCGCGGATTGCCTGAAATTGCACCCGATCGGACAAAGCCATGATGATCGGATTAGGAAAGATGGCATCGAGGCCGTCGAGGTATTCGACGATCTCCTGCACGTGGCGGCGGACTTCCGGCCTCTGGTATCCAATGAGTTTGCCGGCCTCATCTCGGCTGACGCGGGAGATGTCGCCGACCTGTAAAATCTCTTCGGCTCGGAGCGTGAAGACGTACAGGGGATGCCTGCCGCTCTGCGACAGGCAGAGCGCTCGTCGGCGAAGCACATTCGGGGTGGTCGAGGTCATTCAGGCCGCCACCTCAGCCATGGTTTCATGGAAGAGTTTCTTGAAGCGTCCTTGCTCACACGAGAATCCAGAGTCCCGCAGTTTTCGCAGCAACATGGTCGCGCTCACCGAAGGCTGATCTATGTGGAGCATGATGAACTGACGGACTTCGGCGTCTTCCATCCGGACGCCGGGAGTCCGCCGACTCGGGTCGGGTGGGGCGGCAG
>NZ_JARWRU010000477.1 GCF_029867845.1 Nocardia farcinica
CCTGACACCCCGGCGCCGCGGCGCCCCGTGTTGCGTTTCGTGGCCGTGGCGGGTCGGGTCGCACACATGGCGGCGCGCGGCGGCCTGGCCGCCCGGCACACCGGCGCCGAGCGGGTGCATCTGATCGGCACCGCCGCCACCCCGCTCGGCGGCGATCACATCGCCGTCACAGTGCTCGTCGGTCCCGGCGCGCGCCTGAGCCTGCGTGGTGTCGCGGCGACCATGGCCCTGCCCGGCCGCGGCACCCTCGCCTCCTCCGCGCACTGGCATTTCGAGGTCGCCGAAGGCGGCGAGCTGGATGTGGACACCCCGGCCATGATCGTCGCGGGCGGGGCCGAGCACGCCACGGTCACCAGCGTCGGTCTGGCTGCCTGCTCCCGGCTGCGGCTGCGTGAGCAGGTGCAGATCGGCCGCACCGGCGAACGGCACGGCCGCTGGCGCGGCGACCTGATCGCCGATCTCGGCGAGCTCCCGCTGGTGCGGCACCGTCTCGAGCTCGGCGCCGGTGTCGCCACCGACGACGCGCTCACCGCGCCGCGCGCCCTGATCAGCGAACTGTGCTATCCCGACGAGCGGCCCGCCTCGACCACCGGTCTCGACGCGGCCCGCCTTCCGCTGGCCCTTGGCGGCAGTCTCTCCACCGGACTCGGCGAGACACTCGCGCACACCCGCCTGCCCGGCTAGCGCCCAGCGGGTGGAACCACTCAGCGGGTCGAACCACCCAGCGGGTCGAACACGGCATCACGCGGCTCCGCATGACGCACCGGGAGCGGGCCTGGTGGCCTGCCGGCGCGGGGGCGTGCCCGGGTCCGGCGCGGTGTGCGCCCCCTCGGTGGCGAAGCGTCTACGGAGTCCGCGCGGACGAGCTCAGGACGCCCGTTGGTCGGCGGCGGCCTTCTTCCCCGGCGCCCGCCCGGGGGAAGGCGGTGCGCCGAGGGCCGCGGCGAGTTCGTCCGCGTCCTCCTGATCGTCGTTGACCTGTTCCAGGGCGAGCCGGGCGAACACCCACTGCTCGGTGGCCGCCATCTGGCCGCGGCTGCGGCCGAGGAACGTGACGAACCACTGGATGCAGGTGATCAGGCGGCTGCGGTAGCCGATCAGGTAGTACAGGTGCAGGGCCAGCCACGCCAGCCAGGCGATGAAGCCCCCGAACTCCAGCTTGCCGACCTGGCAGACGGCGCTGAACCGCGAGACGGTGGCCATGCTGCCCTTGTTGAAGTACTTGAAGGGCTTGCGCTCCTGCGGCTGCTGGCCCTTCAGGCCCGCCTTGATGGCCTTGGCGGCGTAGGTGGCGCCCTGGATCGCGCCCTGCGCCTGGCCTGGCACGCCGGGCACCGACATGAGGTCGCCGACGACGAAGACGTTCGGGTGGCCCTTGATGGTCAGGTCGGGTTCGACGATGACGCGGCCCGCGCGGTCGACCTCGGTGCCCTCGGACCGCTCGGCCAGCATCTTGCCCAGCGGACTGGCCTGCACGCCCGCCGACCACACCTTGCAGGCCGACTCGATGCGGCGGGTGGTGCCGTCGGGATCGCGGACCGTCACCCCGTGCGCGTCGACATCGGTGACCATGGCGTTGAGCTGGATCTCCACGCCCATCTTCTCCAGCCGACGCTGCGCCTTGAGGCCCAGCTTGGGACCCATCGGGCCGAGCACCGCGCCCGCGCCCTCGATGAGGATCACCCTGGCGTCGCGGGGATCGAAGTTGTCGAAGGTGCCTTCCAGCGTGCGGTCGGCGAGTTCGGCGATCTGCCCGGCCAGCTCCACGCCGGTGGGGCCGGCGCCGATCACCACGAAGGTCAGCAGCCGGTCGCGGACCTCCTGGGAGGTGGCCACCTCGGCGCCCTCGAACGCGCCGAGGATGCGCCCGCGCAGTTCCAGCGCGTCGTCGATGGTCTTCATGCCGGGCGCGTAGGTGGCGAAGTGGTCGTTGCCGAAGTACGACTGCTGGGCGCCGGTGGCCACGATCAGGCTGTCGAACGGGGTGACGGTGTCGTGGTTGAGCAGCCGCGAGCTGACCGTCCTGTTCTCCAGGTCGATGTCGGTGACCTCGCCGAGCAGCACCCGCACGTTCTTCTGTTTGCGCAGCACCAGGCGGGTGGCGGGGGCGATCTCGCCGACCGAGAGGATGCCGGTGGCCACCTGGTACAGCAGCGGCTGGAACAGGTGGGTGGAGGTCTTGGAGATCAGCGTGACGTCCACGTCGGCGCGCTTGAGGTGCTTGGTTCCGAACAGGCCGCCGAACCCGGAGCCGATCACCACCACCCGGTGCCGACGCTTCTCGACAGGCTGAGTGCTCATCGTCGTGCTCCTCGACAGACCAGGGGTTCGCCCCGCCAACGGTTCTTCTGACGGTCTAACCGTAGTCGGCCGGTCGACGGGCGTCACGACGAGAGGGGCCTACGGCGTGTGCGCCGCCACCCTTCGCCTCTTGTCCGCCACCCTCCGTCGCTGTCGGAGGGTGGCGGCGTTCGCCGGGATCCGGGCCGGATCAGCGTCCGGCGAGCAGGATCTCCGCCAGCCTCGTATCCGTCTCGGCGCCTTCGGTGTAACCGCCCTCGGCGCCCATGGCGGTCATGATCGACAGCGTGTAGCGCTCGCCGGGGCCGGCGAAGCCGACCGAGTTGACCACCCAGCCGCCCTCCTCCTGTGACCAGCCGTTCTTCAGGCCCGGACGCATCGAGGCGCCCGCGCCCCACACGCCCCAGTGCTGGTTGGGGTCGACCCGGCGCATCAGGTCGAGCAGGTAGTTGCGGTCGTCGGGGTGCATGGCGTCGAGCACGTGGCTCATCAGCCGGTCCAGGTCGGCGGTGGTGCACTTCTGGTAGGACCAGTCCGGGAACAGCGGCCCGTTGGTCGGCATCGGCACCAGGCTCACCATGCCGTTGGCGCGGAAGGCGTTGTTGTAGGCCATCCGGTCGGGGCCCGCGTGCTTGTTCCACAGCAGGTCGGTGGCGGTGTCGTTGGAGGTGGCCATCTTCGACTCCATCAGGCCGCGGTCCTCCGGGGTGAGCACCAGCGCGCCCACGCGGGCCCGGTTGAGCAGGTCGGCGGCGATGGCGAGCTTGATGGTGGAGGCGGTCCACACCGAGTCCTCGGCGTGTTCGTTGGCGTAGACCGCGCCGGAGACGCGATCGCGCAGCACGTAGCCGGTGACGCCCGGCCTGCCGGCCAGGTACTGGTCGGCGCTGCGGATGCGATTGCTCAGGTCGCAGTCGAAGTTGCCGAAGCAGCCGCCGGGCGCGGCGTGGGCGGCGGGCGCGGCGGCGCCGGGGAGGATGGAGGGCGCGCTGGGGATCAAGATCGCCGCGGCGGCAAGGACACAAGCGGTTGCGGCCACGCGGGGAACGGCCCCGGTGGCGGCCTGGGGATAACGCACGAGGGACGACGATGGCACACCAGCGCCGCAGATGCACGTCTTGAGCTGCGGCCGCGGATGTGCTAAGCGCGACTTCGTCGACCGTGTCCCGAAAACCGGTGCGCGCCAGCCTTTTTCGATTTGTCCGGTTCCGTGCCGGGGTGCCGGCCGCTCAGCGGGATGCGGCGCGGCGGTCCTCGGCGGCTCGGCCGTTGAGGCGGTGGCAGTGCTCGAAGGCCTCGGCGTGCCGTTCGCGCGGCCAGCTGTGCAGGACCACCGAGCGTCCGTAGTGCCGGGTGTTCACCAGCTCCCATCGCTCGCCGACGCGACGCACAGTGAACCCGTCCCTCGGGACCAGCGGGAGGACCCTCGCAGCCATGAACGCGGACCAGCCTTTCGACGTGACTCGTTTCCGACAGCCCCCTGTCGACCGCAGACTGTGGCACATCGGCCCGCGCGGACGCCCGTGACACGACCACCACGCCCGCCGGGGTGTGTCCCAATTCACTCCACGCGGGCGGGCCGGGGGAGTTGCGCGCCGGTCGCTGACGTATAAACGGACCATGCCGCTGCACATCCATCGGGCCGAGCGCGCGGACACTCTGGTCGACGCGCTCGCCGCGCGATCGTCGGTGCCGCAAGCGGATCCGTTCGCGCCCGAGGTGATCGCGGTGCCCGCCAAGGGCGTCGAGCGCTGGCTCACCCAGCGGTTGTCCGGCACCCTCGGCGCGTCCGAGGGCGGCTCGGACGGCGTCGCCGCCAACATCGCCTTCCCCGCACCGGCCGCGCTGGTCACCGGCGTGCTCGCCGCCTGCACCGGCATCGACCCCGAGCGGGACCCGTGGAGCCGGGACCGGCTGGTGTGGCCGGTGCTGCGCGCGCTGGACCGCGCGGTCACCGAGCCGTGGTGCGCGGTGCCCGCTCGCTATCTCGGCGCGGCCTCCGACGGCCGCGATCACCGCGTCGGCAGGCGCTACGCCACCGCGGCCCACCTGGCCGCGCTGTTCGACAGCTACGGCGCGCAGCGACCCGAGCTGATCCTGGACTGGGCGGCCGGTGGTGACGGCGACGGCGCGGGCGGCCGGGTGCCCGAGGACCTGGCCTGGCAGCCGCGGCTGTGGCGGATGGTCCGTGAGGAGATCGGCGTGCCCGCCCCCGCCGAGAGGCTGGCGGACGCGTGTGCGTGGCTGCGCGCCGAGCCGGGCCTGGTCGACCTGCCCGACCGGCTGTCGCTGTTCGGGGTGACCCGGCTGGCCACCGACCAGCTGGCCGTGCTCGCGGCCCTCGCCGCGCACCGAGAGGTGCATCTGTGGCTGGTGCATCCCAGCCCGGTCATGTGGCGCGCCCTGGCCGCCCGCCCACCCGCGCGCCCGCGCGCCGCCGACACCAGTGCCGCCGCCGTGCGCCACCCGCTGCTGGCCGGCCTCGCCCGCGAGGTACGGGAACTGCAACAGCGGCTGACGGTGCTCGCCGTGCCGGAGGACGACGACGGCTACCTGCCGCCGTCCTCGCCGGCCGAGCCGAGCCTGCTGCGCGCCCTTCAGGCCGGGCTGCGCGAGGACGTGTGGCCGCCCGCCGAACGGGTCGCCGCCGACGGCACCGTCGAGGTGCACGCCTGCCACGGCCCGGCCAGGCAGGTGGAGGTGCTGCGCGAACGGCTGCTCGCCCTGTTCGCCGCCGATCACACCCTCGAACCCCGCGACGTGCTGGTCATGTGCCCGGAGGTGGAGACCTTCGCGCCGCTGGTGCGCGCCGCCTTCGGCACGCCGGGCGCGGGCGAGCCGGGGGAGCAGACCCATCCGGCGCAGCAGTTGCGGGTGCGGCTGGCCGATCGTGGCCGCGGGGTGACCAATCCGCTGCTCGCGGTGGCGCGCACACTGCTGGAACTGGCCGACGGCCGTGTCACGGTGACGCAGGTGCTCGATCTGGCCGCCTCCGAAAC
>NZ_JARWRU010000478.1 GCF_029867845.1 Nocardia farcinica
TCGCCGCCCCACCCGGTTGCGCGCCGCCCCCCCCCCCCCCCCCGTCCCCTCGGCGGCCGCGGGGGGGGGGGCGCCCCTCGACGAATATCCTGATGTCAACGGGTATTTCGACGATCAGGCGCAGGAGATCGTCAGCAGGCACTACGTCAACCTGGGTGTCGCCACCGCCACCGAGCGCGGTCTGCTCGTGCCCCACGTGCGGGATGCCGAGGGCATGGGCCTGCGCGCGCTGTGCGTGGCCATCGGACGGTGCGTGGCCGCGGCCCGCGCGGGCACCGCGTCCCCGGCCGATCTCACGGGCGGCACCATCACCGTCACCAATGTCGGCGTCTTCGGCGTCGACACCGGAACCGCACTGGTCAACCCGGGTGAAGCGGCGATCCTGTGTCTGGGCGCGATCGCGCGGCGGCCGTGGGTGGCCGAGGGCGTACTGACCATTCGCTCGGTCGTGACGCTGTCGCTGAGCTTCGACCATCGGTTGATCGACGGCGAACTGGCCGCGCGCTTCCTGGCCAGGGTCGGCGGCTACCTCACCGACCCGCTGATGTTGCTGAGTCGATAACCGGGCGGCGGCACGTTCGGCGTCGCAGCCCCCGCGGCGGTGCGTATGGTGTTCGGGTCGGGCGCGCACAGGCGACGGGAGCGAATGGTGAGCGCGGTACTGATCGGTGTGGAGGAGTTGCGGGAAGCGCTGGCGGGCAAGCGGGTTCGGCTACTCGACGTCCGGTGGGCGCTCGACGACCCGGACGGCCCGCAGCACTATCTGTCCGGGCACATCCCCGGCGCGGTCTTCGTCGATCTGGAGACCGAGCTGGCGGCCCCGCCCTCTCCGGCCGCCGGCCGGTACCCGTTGCCGAAGGCGGCGGTTCTGGAGCGGTGCGCGCGCAGTTGGGGTGTGTGCCAGGGTGACTCGGTGGTCGTCTACGACGCCAGTGGCGGCGCCGCGGCCGCGCGCGCCTGGTGGCTGCTGCGCTGGGGCGGCATCGCCGACGTGCGCCTGCTCGACGGCGGACTGCCCGCCTGGACCGCCGCGGGCCACGAGCTGGCCGTCGGCGCCGAACCCGACCCCGAACCCGGCGATGTGCGCCTGGCCGGTGGCGCGCTGCCGGTGATCGACGCCCGCGCGGCCGCCCGCTGGCACGGCACGCTGCTCGACGCCAGGCCCGCCGAGCGGTATCGCGGCGAGGTGGAACCCCACGCCCCGCGTGCCGGGCACATTCCCGGCGCGGTCTGCGCGCCGACGCACGAGAACCTCGACGAGACCGGACGTTTCCGCGATCCGGCGTGGCTGCGCGCCCGCTTCACCGGCCTCGGCTCCGGTCCGGTGGCCGTCTACTGCGGTTCCGGCGTGAAGGCCACCCACCAGATCGCCGCCCTGGCGCTCGCGGGCATCGACGCCGCCTTCTACCCGGGCTCGTGGTCGCAGTGGTCGCACGACGCCCGACGCCCGGTGGCCACCGGGGCCTGAGCGGGCGGTCGCCGCGGGTGACCGTCACGGGCAGGTGCGCGCGATGTCGTGCAGGACGGCGTTGTCGGCGGCGGTGACCGGCAGGTCGTAGGTCACCGCCACGGTCAGGTACTTGCCCGCGTAGAAACAGTGGTTCTCCGCGCGCGGCGGCAGCCAGCCCGCGGGCGTGGCATCGCGCTTGGCCTGGTTGGCCGCGGCCGTGGTGGCCAGCAGGTTCGTCGCGGTGTCGTTGGCGAACCGGACCCGCCTGTCCGGCGCCCAGGCCGAGGCGCCGAGATCCCAGGCCGCCGCCAGCGGGTAGACGTGGTCGATCTGCACCCGCCGGGCCTGCTCCTTGGTGAACTCCACCCGCTCCCCGGTGTAGGGATCGATCAGCACCCCCGCCACCACCACGCAGTCGCGGGTGCCCGGCCGGAAACGCACCTCGGTCAACTGCGCGGCCAGCACGTCGTTGCGGGTGTCGCAGCCGTCGTGGCCGTCCGGGCCGTCGTGGTCGTCGCTCCACGCGGGCCCGAACACGCACGCCTCACCCGATCCGCAGCCGCGCTGGTACCCGCCGGGGCGGGTTCGCTCGGCCACCACCCGCACCCGGTCGAGCAGCTCCTCGCCCAGCGCGCGGGTCGGGCTGCCCGGCGCGGGCCGCACCCCGCCGACGCCGAGCTCACCGCATCCGGCGGCCAGCATCACGGCGAGCAGCACCGCAGGCACACGGACGGCGAGCGGCGCCTGCGCCCGCCCGCCCCGTCGTCCACCCGTCCCATCCGCTCGCACCCCTCCACTCCAACCCGCTCTCCACGCTCAGGTGGGGCGCGACGCCCCGCGGTTGTGGAATTGCGGCAGTTGGGGACAACTCGCCCGGTACGCCTCGCGCACCCGCCGCGCCGCGGTCACGTCCACCCGCTCCAGCTCGTCCACCAGCTCCTCGAGCCGCCACAGCGTGGCGGGCACCAGATGTCCCGAGGTCGCCGCCGCCAGCGCGGCGCTCGTGGCCTCCTCGACGGCCTCCCCGGCGCCGCCCGTGGCCAGCAGCGCCAGGCCGAGGTCGATCCTGGCGGTGGCGAGCCTGCGCGGACGCGGATACGGCGACGCCTCGAGACCGCCGATCACCTGCCGGGCGAACGACACCGCCGCGGGATCGCCGAGCCAGGTCAGGGCGGTGGCCGTGTAGGAGTCGGACTTGGTGACGTCGAACAGGAAGTGGTGCTCCACCGCACAGGCCGCGCCGATGTCGTCTATCAGCCTCGCCACGGTCCGCAGCGCCGCGTACGCGCCCGCGCGATCGCCGGTCCGCGCCAGCGCCCTGGCCTCCTGGGCGGTGGCCTGGAGGGACACGTCGCTGTCGCGCGGGGCCACGTGCCTGGCCACCTGGCAGGCCGTCGCCGCGACGGCCCAGGCGCCGCCGGTGAGCTCCTGCCAGGCGGTGGTCTGCATCGCCCACGCGGTCAGCTCGTCGTGCTCGGCCTCGAGGGCGATGTCCCTGGCAACCCTGATCCGCCTGCGCGCCGCCAGATGGTGCCCGAGATCGATGTGACAGGCCGCTGCCAGCAGCGAGTACCAGGCCAGCAGGTGCGAGAGCCTGCGGTGCTCGGCGAGGGTCATCCTGCGGTCGAGCATCGCGCGCGCCAGGCGCAGACCGCTCTGCGCCCACCGCAGCACCACCGAGGGCGATCCAGCCGGGTAGACCACGGCCAGATCGTCGATCGAGCTGTCCAGGTAACCGAGCACCCCCTCGGGGATGTCGGTGTCGTTGAGGCGCTCGATCCATGCCTCCACCGGCGGGTCCTCGTCTCTGCCCGCCTCGTCGGGCCACAGGGCGTCGGTCCCGAGCACTTCCTCGTAACCGAGCACCAGCCGAGGGGTCACCGGGCGTTTGCCGGTCTCCACCAGGCTCAGGTAGGAGGGCGTGAAATGCAGCCGCGCCGCGAGGAAACGCAGGCTGATTCCGGCGGCCACTCTGGCCACCCGCAACTGTTCACCGTCATACATCCGCACCCCCAGAAGTCTCGGCGTCGCGCAAGACCGAATTCGAAAAATGGGCCGGTTGTCAACACCGTTGTCAACACTGAAAGCCTACGGAGCGGCCATTTCTCGGCCACGCTACATACGCGATATCCGGCTGCCGCCGACCCGGTGACAGCCGTCTGACCAGTTGTTTTCTGTGGAGTTTCGTTGTGGCGGAGGGATGGAGAGCGGATGGTGGACGAGCGGCCGAGCGCGATCGGCCTGATCCAGCTGAATCTGGTGTGCGGGGCCGAGATCGACCTCGGGAGGCTGGCCGCCGAGCACGGCCTGCGGCTGGCCTACACGGTGCGGGTGGACGCCTCGCCGTTGGTGGTGGCGATGGCGGTGGCGCGGCACGTGGCGGAGTTCGGCGCGGTTGCTGTGGTGGTGCCGGGCTTCGCGCACGCGGACCCGGTGCGGCACGTGGTGACCGATGTGGCGGCGCTGGTGACGCCGATGGCGGTGTATCCACGGGGATTCCGGTGGATCGCGCCGGCGGCGGAGGAGGAGCTGTGACGAGCTGCGATGTGGTGCTGGTGCTGTTGGTGCTCGCCCTGGCCGCGCTGACGCTGCTGTTGGTGCGGCCGCCGCGGTCGGAGCTCGACGAGTCCGGCCGGGCGGAAGCCGAACGGGGAGAGGAGGATCCGGCGTCGCCGGAGCGGTGAGAGAGCCCGGAACGGCGGCGCGGGGGTGAGCCGGGCGCGTATGGTCCGGCCCGCCTTCCGGTTTCGATCCCGCCGATCCGGTAACGCCCTCGATGACGGACCGGGCGGCGCCGGACACTTCGGTGGCGTTGCCGCGGAGTGCCTTTCGGCGCCGCCGTCTCCGTCGGAGAGGAGTGCTGCGTGGACGTGAGCGATGTGGTGTTGATCGCGCTGGTGGTGGCCTTGGCCGTACTGACGGTGGTGTGGTTCCATCCGCCAGGCTCCGACCGTGAGGAGGACGCGACCGGCACACGGCCCCCGCGGAACGCGCGCCCGATCAGTTCAGCTGGGGCGCGACCTCCGCGGCGAACAGTTCCAGATGATCCAGATCCGACAGGTCGAGGATCTGGAGATAGAGACGGGTGATGCCGGTCTCGGCGCGGTAGCGGCCGACGGCGTCGACGACCTCGGCGACCGTGCCCGCGAGCCCGTTGCGCTTCAGCTCGTCGACCTCACGTCCGATGGCGGCGGCGCGGCGGGCCACCTCGGCGTCGTCGCGACCGAGACACAGCACCTGTGCGGCCGAGCGGGTGATCTCGCCCGGATCGCGGCCGATGGCCTCGGCCGCGGCGGCCACCCGCTCGAACTGCGTGGCCGCGGCGGCGGCGTCGGTGAACGGCAGGTTGAACTCCTGCGCGAAGCGGGCGGCCAGCGCCGGGGTGCGCTTCTTGCCGGTGCCACCGATGATGATCGGCGGGCGCGGGGACTGCGCCGGCTTGGGCAGCGCCGGGCTGCCGGTCAGCTCGTAGTGCTTGCCCCGGTAATCGAAGGTCTCGCCGAGCGGGGTCTCCCACAGGCCGGTGATGACCTCCAGTTGCTCGGCGTAGCGGTCGAAGCGCTCGCGCACCTCCGGCAGGGTGATGCCGTAGGCGGTGTGCTCCTCGTCGAACCAGCCCGCGCCGAAGCCGAAGTCGACGCGTCCGCCCGACATCTGGTCGACCTGCGCCACCGAGATGGCCAGCACCGACGGATGCCGGAAGGTTGCCGAGGTCACCAGGGTGCCGAGCCGGATGCGGTTGGTCTCCCGCGCCAGGCCCGCGAGGGTGATCCAGGCGTCGGTGGGGCCGGGCAGACCCGAGGCGTCGCCCATCTTGAGGAAGTGGTCGGAGCGGAAGAAGGCGTCGTAACCGGCGTCTTCGGTGGTCTTGGCGACGCGGAGCAGGTCGTCGTAGCTCGCGCCTTGCTGGGGTTCGGTGAAGATGCGTAGGTCCACGTCGAACCACGGTAGTCCCGGAGCTGTCGGAGCCGCCTGATTGGATGGGCGGATGCTGCACGGACTGTGGTCACCGGGGTCGGGCCTGGTGCTGTGGACCGAGGGAGCGCTGGGGACCGAGGGAGCGCGGGGGACCGAGGGAGCGCTGGGGACCGGGCGAGCACGGCCGGGGGAGGCGCCGTCCGTGGACACGCCGCCCGCCGATCTGCCCGACCCGGTGGGGTCGCTGCTGCGCGCCTCTCGCCGGCGGCACCGGGCGACGGTGCTGGTGCCGGGGCCGGACGGGCCGGTGGCCGCCGAGGTGCGCGCGCACGCGCTGGTCCCGCACGCCGCGGTGGGGGTGCTGCGTGCCCGCCTGCCCGCCTCGTCGGTCTCCGGCGATCTGCGGTTCCTCGCCCGCGTCGCCGAGGGGCTCGACCGCTGGGTGCGCGCCGGGCGCATCGTGCCCGAGCCGGTCCGGCACGACGGCCAGTGGTGGGTGCGCTGGCGGCTCGCCGGCGGCGAACGACAGCGGGCCTGGCTGGCCGAACTGGCTTCCGCCATGCCCGCCGCCCTGCGCCTGGCGGGCGCGGCCCCCCCCCGGCGCGGCGGCCATGGGGGGGGGGGGCCCCGCCCCCGGGGGAGGCGCGTACGGGGCGGCCCGGCGGGGGGCCCCCCCCGAGAGGCAGGCGGGGGGGGGG
>NZ_JARWRU010000479.1 GCF_029867845.1 Nocardia farcinica
CTAACTTACTTTGCCCACCAGCTTGTGCGCATCGGGCCGTGGCCGCGGCACGGGGGGCCGGCGGGGTGTGGGGGCCCCCGAGGCGCAGGTAACCGCCCGTTCCCTTCACGCCGCGGGCACTGCACTGCGCCCGCGGCCACACTTTCGATATCGCCCGTCAGGGATATGTCGGTCTGCTGACCGGCGCGTCCACCAAGATGACCGGCGACAGCGCGGACATGCTCGACGCCCGCGCCGCTTTCCAACGCGGCGGCGGCTTCGCACCCATCGCGGACGCGGTGGCCGAAGCCGTCGTCGCGGGCGGTCCGGCGCCTGCCGCGCTGCTCGAGGTGGGCGCGGGGACCGGGTACTACCTCGCGCATGCCCTCGACGCCTGCCCGCATGCCAGGGGCATCGCGCTGGACGTGGCCAAACCGGCGGTCCGGCGCTGCGCGCGTGCGCACCCGAGGGCCGCCGCCGTGCTCGCCGACGCCTGGCGCGGATTCCCGGTGCGCGACGGCGCGCTCGGGGCGGTGCTCACGGTGTTCGCGCCCCGCAATCCGGCCGAGGCGGCCAGGGTGCTCGCGCCCGGCGGGCGCTACGTCGTGGTGACCCCGACCGCCGGCCATCTCACCGAACTGGTCGGCCCGCTCGGCATGGTGAGCGTGGACCCGGACAAGGACCGGCGCATCGCCGAGGCGATGGCCGGGCACCTGGAGCAGGTGGACCGCACGATCGTGCAGTATCCGATGGCACTGACCCGCGATCAGGCCGCGCATCTGATCGGCATGGGGCCGTCGGCGCGCCATCTCACCGAGCCCGCGGGCGCGCGGCTGGCCGTGCTGCCCGAACCGCTCGAGGTCACCGCGTCGGTGGCGGTCTCCGTCTACCGGCCCGCCTGAGGTCCACCGGCCCGCCCGAGCGCGGGGCTCAGAGCTTGCGGACGTGGTCGTAGACCTCGACGGTGCGCGCGGCGATCCTGGTCCAGTCGAATTCGGCGATGGCGCGGGCGCGTCCGGCCTCGCCGTAGCGGGTGGCCAGCACGGGGTCGGTGGCGACCTCGTTGACCGCCTCGGCCAGCCGGTGCTCGTAGTCGGCGGTGGCGAGCGCGTCGTAGTGCACCAGGCGGCCGGTGACGCCGCTGCGCACGACCTCGGGGATGCCGCCGACATCGGAGGCGACCACCGCGGTCGCGCAGGCCATCGCCTCCAGGTTCACGATGCCGAGCGGCTCGTAGACCGAGGGGCAGACGAACACCGCCGCCGCGGCGAGGATCTGACGGATCTTCTCGGTGGGCAGCATCTCCTGCACCCAGAAGACATGGTTACGGGTCTCGCGCAGCCGTTCGACGGCCGCGGCGGTCTCGGCGGCCAGTTCCGGGGTGTCCGGGGCGCCGGCGCACAGCACCAACTGGATGTCGGGGTCGAAGTTCCTGGCGGCGGCCAGCAGGTGACCGACGCCCTTCTGCCGGGTGATGCGCCCGACGAAGGCAACGACCGGCAGGTCGGGGCGTACGCCCAACTCCTCGAGCACCGGCCGCTGGTCGGCGGGCGGGCCGCCGGGATGCCACAGCGTGGGGTCGATGCCGTTGTGCACCACGTGCACCCGGTCGGCGTCGATGGCCGGGTAGGCGTCGAGCACGTCGGCGCGCATGCCCTCGCTCACCGCGATCACCGCGTCGGCGTGCTCCATGGCGTTGCGTTCCGACCAGGACGAGATCCGGTAGCCGCCGCCGAGCTGCTCGGCCTTCCACGGCCTGCGCGGCTCCAGCGAGTGCGCGGTCAGCACGTGCGGGATGCCGTGCAGGGTGGCGGCCAGATGCCCGGCCAGGCCGGTGTACCAGGTGTGCGAGTGCACCACGTCCACGTCGTCGGCGGCGTCGGCCATGCGCAGCTGCGCGGACAGCATCCGCAGCGCGGGATTGGCGGCGCCGAGGGCCGGGTCGGCGTCGTGCACCGTGGCGTCGGTCCGTGGCGCGCCCATGCAGTGCACCCGGACGTCGGCCAGGTTGCGTAGGCGCGCGGTCAATTCGGTGACGTGGACGCCCGCGCCGCCGTAGACCTCCGGCGGATACTCGCGGGTGAGCATGGCGACGCGCAGACGATGGCCCGCATCGCCCGCGACGCCGGTGGCCTCCGGCGAATGCCCGTCGTCCGTGCTCGAACTCACCGGTCCAAAGTAGACGCTCCCCCCACGCCGGGCCACTCGCAGGCCGCCGACACTGTAGTTTGGGCAGGGTGAGGAGCCAGCCGCACGTACTCGGGATCGTGCTCGCCGGTGGCGAGGGCAAACGCCTTTTTCCGCTCACCGCTGACAGGGCGAAGCCGGCAGTCCCCTTCGGCGGTGCGTATCGACTGATCGATTTCGTACTCAGCAATCTGGTCAACGCGGGATATCTGCGACTGTGTGTGCTCACCCAGTACAAGTCGCATTCCCTGGACCGCCACATCTCGCAGACCTGGCGGCTGAGCGGATTCGCCGGTGAATACATCACCCCGGTGCCCGCCCAGCAGCGGCTCGGGCCGCGCTGGTACACCGGCAGCGCCGACGCGATCATGCAGTCGCTGAATCTCATCTACGACGAAGATCCCGACTACATCGTGGTTTTCGGGGCCGATCACGTATATCGGATGGACCCCGAGCAGATGGTGCGCCACCACATCGATTCCGGCCTCGGGGTGACCGTGGCGGGCATCAGGGTGCCGCGCAGCGAGGCGAGCGCGTTCGGCTGCATCGATTCCGACGAGTCCGGCCGCATCACCCAGTTCCTGGAGAAGCCGGTGCACCCGCCCGGCACCCCCGACGACCCGAACGTGACGTTCGCCTCGATGGGCAACTACGTCTTCACCACCAAGGTGCTGGTGGACGCCATCCGGGCGGACGCGGAGAACTCCGACTCCGATCACGACATGGGCGGCGACATCATCCCCACCCTGGTGGCCGCGGGCGAGGCGGGGGTCTACGACTTCGCCGACAACCAGGTGCCCGGCGCCACCGAGCGCGACCACGGCTACTGGCGCGACGTCGGCACCATCGACGCCTTCTACGAGGCGCACATGGACCTGGTCTCGGTCCATCCGGTGTTCAACCTCTACAACAAGCACTGGCCGATCCGCGGCGCCGCGGAGAACCTGCCGCCCGCCAAGTTCGCCAAGGGTGTGCTCGCCCAGGAATCGATCGTCGGGGCGGGCAGCATCCTTTCCGCGGCCACGGTGCGCAATTCGGTGCTCAGCTCCAATGTCGTGGTCGACGACGGCGCGACGGTGGAGGGCAGCGTGCTCATGCCGGGCGTGCGGATCGGGCGCGGCGCGGTGGTGCGCCGGGCGATCCTGGACAAGAACGTGGTGGTCGGCGAGGGCGAGATCATCGGCGTCGACCTGGACCGCGACCGGGAGCGTTTCGCGGTCAGCAACGGCGGCGTGGTGACCGTGGGCAAGGGCGTGTGGGTCTGAGGTCACGCATCCGCGAGCCGGTCCGGCCGGGGGTTCTCAGCAGCGGGAGGCGCAGAGCAGCCCGTCGCCGACCGGGATGAGCACGCTGGTCAGCTCGGGGTCCTCGGCGACCGCGCGGGTGGCCGCGCGCACCGCGTGGGTGACCGCGTCGCGGTGCTCGGGATCGGGCACCCGCCCGGACAGCAGCGCGTTGTGCAGGATGATCAACCCGCCCTGCCGTAGCAGCCGCACGCCCTGGGCGACGTACTCCGGGTGCTCGAGCGGCGCCGCGTCGATGAACAACAGGTCGTAGGCGCCGTCGGCCAGCCGGGGCAGCACGTCGAGCGCGCGGCCGTTGATCAGCCGGGTGCGCGCGGGCGGGATGTCGGCGGCGCGGAAGGCCTCCCTGGCCGCGCGCTGGTGCTCGGGCTCGGAGTCGATGGTGGTCAGCGTGCCGTCCTCGCGCATGCCGTCCAGCAGCCACAGGCCGCTGATGCCGGCGCCCGTGCCCACCTCGACGACAGCCCTGGCGCCGAGCACCTGGGCCATGACGCTCAGCAGCGCGCCGACAGAAGCGGGCACCGGATCGGCCCCCAGTTCCTCGGCCCGTTCGCGCGCGCTGAGGAGGATCTCGTCCTCCACGACGGATTCCTCCACGTAGGCGAGATTGCGCTCCAGGTTCGATGCCACGGGTATGAGGCTAACGGGACGGTCGCGCTATCGGCGCCGCGACAACAGCAAACG
The DNA here is from genome assembly GCF_029867845.1 of Nocardia farcinica. Taxonomy (GTDB): domain Bacteria; phylum Actinomycetota; class Actinomycetes; order Mycobacteriales; family Mycobacteriaceae; genus Nocardia; species Nocardia farcinica_A. Next base: position 4,155 of record NZ_JARWRU010000479.1, read on the forward strand.
AGGGGCGTCGTTTTTCTCAGCAGTCCCTCAGTATCTCCATATCCAGGCCATATCGGGACGCGAAAGAGTAGGCCGAGGCAAGACCGGTAGCGCGCACACCGCCGGGACGACATCCCGGCGTCGGGAACAACGAGACACCACTGGCTCGTTGTACCGGATACGCGACGGTCCGAGACCCGGACCGCAGCGGGTACCGCGCGTTTACGGTCCCGAGTAGGAGGTAGCCCGATCCACATGGTCAAGGGTTCGTTCGCGACACTTCCGGGGCAGACGACGGCGCAGGCGGCTCGGCGAGCCGAGGGCGGCGTTCCTGCCGTTCCCACCGACTACACCGAGCTGCCCGCCGCCATGGGCTCCGAGGGCGCGGCGGCCCCCGACGAAACGGCGGCCGCCGAGGCGTCCGGCGAACCGATCGTGGAACTGTCCGGGACGGCGGCCTTCGACGCCACCGGCGATCGCGCCGTCATGCCCTCCTGGGACGAACTGGTCCGCGAGCACGCCGATCGCGTCTACCGGCTGGCCTATCGCCTGTCCGGCGACGCCCAGGACGCCGAGGATCTCACCCAGGAGACCTTCATCCGCGTCTTCCGCTCGCTGTCGAACTACCAGCCGGGCACCTTCGAGGGCTGGCTGCACCGCATCACCACCAACCTGTTCCTCGACATGGTCCGCAGGCGCAATCGCATCCGCATGGAGGCGCTGCCGGAGGACTACGACCGGGTGCCCGCCGAGGGCCCGGGTCCCGAGCAGGTCTACCACGACGCCCGGCTCGACCCCGACCTGCAGTCCGCCCTCGACTCGCTGGCCCCGGAGTTCCGCGCCGCCGTCGTGCTCTGCGACATCGAGGGCCTGTCCTACGAGGAGATCGGCGCCACCCTCGGCGTCAAGCTCGGCACCGTGCGCAGCCGCATCCATCGCGGCCGTCAGGCACTGCGTGAGTACCTTGCGCATAATGGATCGCAGCAGCAGCGGTACAGCGCTGACGTGAACGTCGGGTGATCGGCCACCGACGGGCCGACGGCCCGGCCGAGTGGTTCGACGGTCGGAAGGTGAGCTCTGTGATGAGTGGCGAGTCCAGCACGCCGGGAAACGCGCGCGGCACGGGCAGGCCTCCCCAGAGCCGGTCTCCGCAGGGCAGGTCCGCACAGGGCAGGCCTGAGCAGGAGGGTTCCCCGCACGGCAACAGGCCGAGGTTCGCGCCCACCGAGCACCTGGCCAGCGAGGCCGTCGTCGCCTACGTGGACGGCGAGCTGCGGATGAACGCCTATCTGCGCGCGGCCCAGCACCTCGCCCAGTGTCCCGAGTGCGAGGCCGAGGTCGAGGCCCAGCAGCAGGCGCGCATCGCGCTGCGCCAGTCCGGCCCGATCGCCATTCCGCGCGGCCTGCACGACAGTCTCTCCCGCATTCCGCTGGCCGAGCTCCCCGGCCAGGGCGGCAAGCCCGATGCGACCGCCCCCGGACGCGGAAACGCCCGTAACGAGGCGGTTTTCGGTTTCCTGCCGGATTCCTTCACCGCGACCCGGTGGGCAGCGTGGTGGCGCAAGTAGAGTTCACCGCGTGACCACCGAATCGCAGAACAACTCCGCGGCGCCGGAGCCGCGTCCCGCCGCGAACGACACACCCGATTCGGCGTCCGACCGGGGGGCTCTTCGACCGCCGGATGCGCCCGTGCTCGAGCCGCGCCCGGTCTACCGCCCCCACGTGGACTCCCATACCTCGCACGCCTTCCGCAGGCCGAGCGGCCAGCGTGGTTCGTTCGGCGAGCGCCCGCCCGCGCAGGCGGCCGCCGCCGCGCCGCAGATCCCGGTCAGCCGCCCCCCGGACGCGGTGCTGGCCGAGGCCTTCGGCAGGCCGGAGGGCTGCGACGAACTCCTCCAGCGCGATCCCGACGCCGTCGAGGCCGCCGAGCCGCCCGCGGGCCCGGTCGACCCGTGGCGCGATCCCGAGGCGGCCGCCCGGCTCGGTTCGCCCGCGGTGCCGACACCGCGCCCCCAGCCGCTGCCGCCCGCGGAGAAACTCGGCGTGCGCGAGGTGCTGTTCGGTTCCCGGGTGGCGCCCAAGGCGCTGGCCCTGCTGGCGGCGATCGCGCTGGCCATCGGCGTGCTCGGCGGCCTGGTCGGCAGGCTCACCGCGGAGACCACCACCACGCTCACCTCCCGCAAGGTCACCCTGGAGCAGAGCGAGGGCATCGACAGCCCGCGCGGCCAGATCGCCCAGGTCGCCAACGCGGTGCTGCCCTCGGTGGTCTCCATCCGCACCACCGTCGGCGACAACGGCTCCAACGGCTCCGGCGTGGTGATCGACGGCGCGGGTTACATCGTCACCAACAACCACGTGATCTCGATGGCCGCGCAGGACACCAGCGGCCGGGCGAGCATCCAGGTGACCTTCGCCGACGGCACCCGCGTCCCATCCGAGATCGTGGGCCGCGATCCCAAGACCGACCTGGCGGTGCTGCGGGTCGACGTGAAGAATCTCACCGTCGCCGAGCTGGGCAGGTCCGAGGACGTGCAGGTCGGTGAGAGCGTGCTGGCCATCGGCTCCCCGCTCGGCCTGAGCAAGACCGTCACCTCCGGCATCGTCAGCGCCCTGCACCGGCCGGTGAAGCTGGCGGGCGAGGGCAGCGACACCAATGCGGTGATCGACGCGGTGCAGACCGACGCCTCGATCAACCCCGGCAACTCCGGCGGCGCGCTGGTGAACATGGCCGGCCAGGTCATCGGCATCAACTCCGCCATCCGCAGCGAGACCGGCGGCTCGGTGGGCCTCGGCTTCGCGGTCCCGGTCGACACCATGACCGAGGTGGCGCAGACCCTCATCCGCGAGGGCGAGATGCATCATCCGCTCCTCGGCGTCTCGGCCCGCACCCAGACCGTGGCGAACGAAGTCATGAGCGGCGCGGCCGTGGCCGACGTGGTCCCCGGCAGCCCGGCCGATCGGGCGGGCATCGTGGAGGGCGACGTGATCGTCCGGGTCGCCGATCGGGAGGTCACCGGACCGGACGAGCTGATCGTGGCGGTGCAGTCGCGGGAGATCGGCGAGACGGTGACCGTGCGGCTGATCCGGGAGGGCAGGCAGGTCGACGTCCCTGTGACGTTGGAATCCGACTGACGCCGCCGAGGTGGACCCGGGTAGCCTGGATCTGTGTTCAGCAACATCGGCTGGGGCGAGATGATGATCCTGCTCGTCGCCGCCCTCGTGATCCTCGGGCCCGAGCGGCTGCCGGGCGCCGTGCGCTGGACCACGCAATCCCTGCGTCAGATCCGCGACTACGCCAGTGGCGCGACCGCGCAGCTGAAGCAGGAGCTGGGCCCGGAGTTCGACGAGCTGCGCAAGCCGCTGGCCGACCTGAACGAGCTGCGGACCATGACGCCGCGCTCGCTGGTCACCAAGCACCTGCTCAACGGCGACGACTCGGTGTTGCGCGATCTGGAGAAGTCGGTGCCGACCACCCAGGATCTCTACGGCGCCGACCCGTACGGCAAGAGCTCCCACGGCGCGAGCGGCGGCCCCGGTTCCGGCGCGAATCCGGGTCTGCGCAAGCCGTCGATGGAAAAACCGTTGGCGCGCAACGAACAGCCTCCGATCGACCCTGACGCCACCTGAGTAACACATATCGGCGTGTCTCGCGCGAAACGCCGGGAAAATACCAAACCGACTGGGCTGTAGGGAAGTACAGCTGTCAAGTCGGGTATACGCGGACGGCTGTCGAGCTGTCTAAACTTCGGACATGTCGGCCGATGACGTGGCGCGGGTCTTCGCGATAGAGGACAAAGTCGAGAGACTCAAGGCCGCGACCGAAGGGGTGGCGGCTGCGCAGCAGACGATCAACGAACTCACCAGGATTCGTCGCGCAGTGATCAGGGAGCTGCACGAGGAGGGCTGGACGTTCGCCAGAATCGGTGCGGCCGCGGGGCTTTCCCGCGCCCGCATCCATCAGGTGAGCACCCAGGGGCCCGCTCCCGAGGGATTGTTCTTCGGGCACAGCGCGATCACGGTCCTCACACCGGAGATACGGGCGGGCAGGCTGCTCGGCGCGCCCGATCCGGGTGCGGCGCCCAGGCTCGTCGACCTGTTGCGCGACTTGGGCTTTCCGGCCAGCATCGAGCACTTCGCACCGGGCAGACCGATCGACCTCAACCGCGACGGCCTGATCGTGCTCGGCGGCCCCGAGCTCTCACCGAGCCTGCGCCAGCTCGCCGCCGCCGATCCGCGCCTGCGCCGTACGGTGGTCCGCCCCGGCGATTCCCGGCGCGGCATCGAGGATCGCGCGGCCAGGCGGGTGTACCGCCCCGCCGGTCCCGAGC
>NZ_JARWRU010000480.1 GCF_029867845.1 Nocardia farcinica
CCACGACATAGGGCAGTACCACCAGCACCTCGGTCCAGCCGTCGGTGGCGAGCCAGCCCAGCATCCACGAGTACACCTGGCGCAGGGTGTCGTCGTGCAACTGCATGAAGAAGGTCTGCGCGGCGTTGGCGAAGGCGGCCACCGCCACACCGGCGAGGATCACGACCACCTCGGAGCGGACACCGCCGACCGTGCGGCCGAGGGTGTAGGTCGCGCCGACGGCGAGCAGTCCGCCCACGAACGCCGCGACCGGCACCCCGGCGAACCCGGCCGCGGCGCCGAAGACGATCGCCAGCGTCGCGCCGAGACCCGCGCCGCTCGACACGCCGAGCAGATACGGGTCGGCGAGCGGATTGCGGAAAACCCCCTGGTAGGCGGCGCCCGCGAGAGCGAGCATGGCCCCGACCAGCGCCCCGAGGACGATGCGCGGCATGCGGATCTTCCAGAGAATGGCCTGCTGGCGCGGCGTCAGACCGGATTCGACCCGCACGTAGGGCAGCTGGTCGGCCATGTCGAGCAGCACGCCGCGCGGGGTCAGCCCGGCGGGACCCACGAGAATACTCACGAACACCGCGACGACCAGCGCGAGCACCGCGCAGGCCACCACCAGTGCGCGGCGGGCGGGCGAGGCGATCAAGACGTCGGGCGGACGGCGGGCACCGGGTTCACGAGCCGGGCGACCTCGCGCACCAGATCCACCACGCGCGGGCCCCACCGGCTGGCGATGTCCTCGTCGAGGGCGAACACGCGGCCCTCGCGCACCGCGGCCAGTTCGCCCCAGCCGGCGCGGGCGGCCACGGCCTCCGGGGTGACGCCGCAGCACTGGCCGTCGGCCAGGAAGATCACGTCGGGGTTCTGGTCGAGGACGAACTCCGCCGACAGCTGCGGGTAGCCGTCGCCGCCGGTGGCGATGGAGCGCAGGCCGAGCATGGCGTAGATCTCGCCGAGGTAGGTGTCGTCGGTGACGGTGTAGTAGGTGTTGTCCAGCTCGTGGTAGTAGCGCAGCGGGGCGTCCCGGTCGGGCAGGTCAGCGACGATCGTGTCGATCTCGGTGCGCACGGCCGCGACCAGCGCCGCCGCCTCGGCCAGGTGGCCGGTGGCCGCGCCGAGCTGTTCGAGCTGGGCGTAGGTGTCGTCGAGGGTGCGGGCGGCGGGCAGGATCAGCGTCTCGACGCCCGCTCGCCGCAGACCCGCCACCAGGTCGCCGGTGTCGGCGTTGGTGACGACCAGGTCGGGGTCGTAGCCGAGCACGGCCTCCACGTTCGGGGTGTAGCCGGACAGGTCGGTGACCGGCGCCTGCTCCGGGTAGTCGGAGCGGTCGTCGACGGCGACCACCTGATCGCCCGCGCCGATGGCGAACAGCATCTCGGTGGCGGTGGGGCTCAGCGACACGATCGCGCCCGGCTGCCCGGCCGCATCGTTGTCCGCACCCGACGGAGCCGGATCGGACCCGCAGGCCGCGATCAGCAGGAGCAACGCGCCCGTTGCCGCGGCGATCGGTCGCCGGGCGGCGCCACGCCGTCCGGCGGTGCGTCCACGCACTGTGAGTGGCACGAACTTCCTCCGTCCATACCGTCCTTCGTCCGAGGACAAGTACGCCTCCCGCGACGGCGGCCGACCTGACTCGCGCGGCGAACGCCGTGCTCACAGTTGCGGGACAGCGCCGGATTCACACCGGCTTCACCGTGACGCCGCGGCACCCGGCCGGGTTCGGCGGGGCACTCGCAGCGTAGTTCACCCGGGAAACCGACCGGCCGCGCCGTACCCCCGACACGGCAGACCCCGACCGGCCCGTATTGCCTCGGAGCACGGTCATAGCCGGGCAGAATGACTTCCGCAGACCGCGCGCCTCCAGAAGGGACCGTCGGATGAAACGATCGCTGTCCGCACTCGCCAGGATCGGTGTTCTCGCCGCCGTCTGCTGCGTGGCGCTCGGCGCGCCCGCCGCGGCCGACCCGAACAACGTCAATCCGATCCCGGTGCTCAACGGCTGGCGCGGGCTGCCGCAGCTGCCCGGCCCGACACAGGCGGTGTTCCAGATGACGGGCATGGACAGCCCGAACCGGACGCAGAACGTCAATGTGCTCGGCACCGATCTTGGCATCATGTGGGACGACGGCCGCGGCGGCATGATCACCGCCTTCGGCGACAGCGCGGGTCTCGGCTTCCCCAACCTGCTGGCGGGCAGCATCTGGGCCTGGACGTCGAACGCGTTGTTCCGCAGCACCACCAGGGACCCGTCGAAGGGCATCTACTTCGACAGCGCCGTGATCAACCCGCTGCCGAGCCCGAAGATCCCCGGCATCGAGATCAGCCTCATCCCCACCGCGGGCATCTCGGTCGGCGGCGTGCAGTACATGAGCATGATGTCGGTGCGCTCCTGGGGCGATCACGGCAAGTGGCACACCAACTTCGCGACGCTGGCCGTCTCCGGCGACGGCGGGCAGACCTGGGCGCAACTGCCCACCACCCGCCGCCCCAACCTCGACGGCCACGAACGGTTCCAGCAGAACGCCTTCCTGAAGGCCGACGGCTTCGTCTACCGCTACGGCACCCCCGCCGGGCGCGACCATCCCGGCTTCGTCTCCCGCGTCCCGGAGGCGGCCATCGCCGACATCGACGCCTACGAGTACTGGGACGGCAAGGAGTGGAAGCGCAACGAGCCGCTGGCCTCGGCACCGATCGTCGGCAATGTCGCCGAGCTCTCGGTGCAGTGGAACGACCACCTCGGCCAGTACGTCATGCTCACCACCGACCCGGCGAATTCCGTCGTGCTGCGCACGGCTCCGGCCCCCGAAGGACCGTGGAGCCCGCCTCGGGTCATCGTGGACGCCCGCGACCTGCCCACCGCCTACGCGCCGATGATCTTCCCGTACCAGACCGGGGACGATCTGTACTTTCTGCTCACCGTGCACAGCCAGTACAACGTGCTGCTCATGCGCACGCCGTTGTGACACCGGCCGGGTGCCGCCCTAGGGGGTGAGCAGCTCGCGCATCCAGGCGGGGATCTCGTCGGCGGCCCTCGGGTAGTCGGCGAGTTCCTGCCGGATGGAGTCGGGGGTGGGGGTGGGGACCCAGTCGGGCAGGCAGTCGCGGGAGAAGTCGGCTCGGTAGTCGGCGGGGGATGTGATGTGGATGCGGCCGCTGATCCAGGTGCCGGTGACGGGGTCGTGCGCGAATTGCTTGTATTCGAAGAGCAGTTCGCGCAGGGCGGCGGAGGCGGGAACGGTGTCGACGGTGTCGTCGGGGCGTTTGACCCGGATGCCGCCCGCGGCGTCGTGGCCGACGGCGGAGACCCAGAGCAGAGCCGACTGCCAGTCGGAGCCGAGCAGTGCGATGGTCTCGTCGACGACGGCGCGTTCGTAGAGGTCGGCGGTGATCTCGGTGTCGTGCAGGGGTTCCCAGCGGGCGAGGAGCCCCGCGTCGGCGGGGTCGGCGCCGACGGCGTCGAGGAGCGCGATGACGGCCGGTGCGGGTTCGGTGGCGCTGAACAGGACGATCTCGATGCCGTTGTCGGCGCTCGCGCCCGCCTGCTCGGCGAGACGGCGGATGTCGCCGGAGCGGACGGCGGCCAGGTAGGCGTCGAGTTTGTGGCGGAAGTCCTCGGCGAGGAGGTGGTCGTCGCCGCGGCCGTAGTCGCGGTGCTCGGTCATGGCCAGGAGCAGACGGCCGTCGGGGCCGACCGCGAGCTGGTCGATGCGCCGTCGTTCACTCACTGTCATCTGGGACCACTCCCTCGCGCCGTCTCGGTTCACCCCGGATGGGGATCGAACCGCAGGACGCTACCGCATCGCCGTCACGGACGCGAGACCTGTGCGCGTCGAATCACTTGCGCCGAGGGGGATTTCGGGCGCATCGAATCCGTTCGCGATCGCGGTGCGCCACACCCGGGATCACGGGAGTGGCAGTGGGCGCGTGGTGGATCCGGTGGTGAGCCACTGGTACAGCCAGGTCCATTCCAGGTTCATCGCGCGCAGCAGGTCGGGAATCGTATACCCGGAAGTGCTGCCAACGATCGGCGTGAGTTCCTCGGCATTCGCCGCACCCGCGCCGAGCAGAACCATTGCCGTGGCGACACCGGCGGACAACACGATCCGACGCAGCTTCATGAAAGACCTTTCGCGCAATTCGGGGCAGCGGATACTCGCCCCGATAGTTTCTATCCCACCCGCGGCAGAAATGGTTGCCCCCAATATCTCCGTACCGCGTGCGTTCCTCACGCGGAACCAGGGCGCCCCGCCGCGACCCGGAAAAGGCACGAGCGGCCCGGACGAATCCCGGACCGCTCGCAGACTGTTCGCGAAACCGATCACTCACCGCCGCCGGCGGGGGCGTCACCGCCGGCCGAGCCCGAGATCAGCAGCGGGAGCAGGCCGGTCAGCAGGTCGGCCGAGCCGGTGTCCGGGGTCGCCTCGTCGGCCACGTCGGCCGGGTCCGGGGTGGTGGCGCCGCCGCCGAGCAGGCCGCCCAGCAGGCCGGCCAGGCTGTCGGCCGAGCCGGTGCTCGGGGTCGGGGCCGGATCCTCGTCGGCCCCGTCGGCCGGGTCGGGGGTGGTGGCGCCACCGCCCAGCAGGCCACCCAGGACGCCGGCCAGCTGCTCGGCGGAGCCGGTGCTGGGGGCGGGGGTGGGATCGGTGGTCTCGTCGGCGACCGCGACACCGGCGCCGGCGAGCATCACACCCGCGGAAGCGGCCAGCGCGAAACCGATCTTGCGAAGCATCATGTGAAAAACTCCCCTGGAATTCATACCGATCACCACTGTGGTGACCGTCGGCCAAAGTTCTATCACGGTGATTTCACAGGAAATAGGGCCGAAAGCTGTGGCCGCGAACATCGCGGTAACCGCTGGTTAGCCGTTTCGGAGCGACGGATCGCCCGCTTTTCTCGGCAGCCGCGAAGCATCCGTCCGACGTTCGGATGACGGGCAGATATCCGAACTCGCCGGTAGCGGACGCCCTTCACGGCGGTGTCGCGCCGGGCCGGGCCCCCGATTCATGGACAATCGTCCAACTTTCCCCACGCCGCGCCCCCGAGGCGCACGGCGGGCGGCAAGCCCGCAGAACTGGTGGCACCCGGCCACTACTCAGCAAATGTGTGATCTATTTCACGTTCTGAACCCGTAACGTTTGAAACGGTGGCGTCCGGTCAACCTCATTGGGCTCTTTTCGAGCCACCCGGGTAGCCCTCACCTGGGGAAACAACGGGTACACCGAGGCAGGCCGCCCGGAGCGCGCGAGCGGCCCGCTCAGTCCAGCAAGAGGTCCGCGGATCGTGGTACCCGGGGCGCCGAGAGGATAGCTACTCGTCGCTGTCGTCGGACTCCGCCGCGGCCCCCGAGGTCTCCTCGGCCGCCTCCGGCTTGTCCTTCGGCTCGCACTTGACCACCGGGATCGGGTCGTACTTGACCGTGCGGGTGGTGCGGGAGATCTCCGCCCCGGTGGCGCGGTCGGTGATGACCCTGGTGTCGGTGATGGTGAAACCGGGCGCGCCCTCGGTGGGAATGCAGTCGTCACCCTCGGGCAGGGTGATGGTCTCCGGCTCGGTGGGCTTGGTGCGCTCGCCGGTGATGGACTCCACGTTCACCGTCTTGGTGCCCCACAACCGCACGGTGACCTGCGAGCTGGTGGTGAAAGCCTCGATGTAGACACCGGTTTCGGTGTTGTTGCGGAACTTCAGGTCGATGGCGCCGTCGAAGACGGTGGCCTCGCGGGCGGCCGGGTAGCGCGAGATGTAGTAGCTGTGCTCGGTGTGGCCCGCGTCCTCCAGCCCGGCGAAGTACGCGGCGTTGTAGAGGGTGGTGGCGAACTGGCTGATGCCGCCGCCGACCGCGGTGCTCGGGCGTCCGTGGTCGATGATGCCGGACTCCACATAGCCCTCGGCCACGCCGCGCGGACCGGTGAACTCGTTGAGCGAGAACGTCTCTCCCGGCTCGACCACCGCGCCGTCGACCTTCCTGGCCACTGTGGCGATGTTGATCCCGGACGGGCCGCTGAAGCCGCCGGTGGTGAATTCGCCCATGGGCTCGACGATTCCGAGCTTCTCGGCCGCCTCGGTGGTCAGCTCCGGCTCGACCTTCGCGTAGACGGCGGGCGCGCGCCGATCGGCGGCGACGAGCAGCGCGGGCAGCTGCTCGAGCGTCTGGACCCAGTCCACCTTGTCGCCCACCACGGCGGGCACGACGACGGGCTTGCCGCCGCTGATCTCGAAGGTGGCGTCCTTCGGCTCGACCTCGGACTCCTTCAGCTGCGGTTCCAGGGCCGCGACCGCGGCGTGCAGGTCGTAGCCGACCGCCAGCCCGCCCTGGCCGTCGGGGGTGAAGGTGAGCACCGTGGCGATCTGCGCGGGAGTGAGCACCGCGTCGGCGCCCTTGCCCTCGAAGACGATGTCGGCGCTGACCGCGGGCTGGGCGATCTCGCGCAGGGCGCGGTCGACGGCCTCGGCGGTCACCGCGACCGGTGCGGGCACCACGGGCAGGATCAGCGACTCGCCGTCCATCCAGTGCTCGATGAGCACGGTGCGGGCCTGCGGGCGGTCCATGACGCGGCCGGTGGCGGGCGGAATCGCCACCGGAGTGGCGTTGTCGAAGCGGATCGCGCCCTCGACGGTGGGCCGGTCGTGGGTGGCGAGGGCGTCGAGCTGCCGGTCGAGGGCGGCGTCGTCGACGGTGCTGGCCACCCTGACCTCACGGGTGCCGAAGAGGGAGACGAAACGGGTGAGCGGGTTGAGCGGCTGGCCGCCGATACGGTCCCAGGTGCCCTCCCAGTCGACGCCGAGTCCTGCCTCGGCGGGGATCATGCGCTCGCGCACGTCGCCGAGGTGCAGGCCCACCTCCTGGGTGTCGCGGCCGTCGAGGGCGGCGCGCAGCTTCGCGTCGGCCGCGTCGACGTCCATGCCGCCGATGTCGATGCCGGCCACGACCACGCCGCGGGGCACCTCGCCCGCGGACATCGCCGTGTCGGCCAGGTACGCCAGGCTCGCCACCGCGAAGATCGCGCCGGCGATGACGCCCGCCCGCTTGCCCTCGGGGGATTTCCACCACGGGGTGCCGGTCTTGCCCGCCCCACGTCCACCGGGGCCCCTGCCACCGGGGCCGTTCGCGCCGGGTCCGGTGCCGGGCCCGGCGCCGGGTCTGTCCGTGGGGCGTTCGGCGGTCTGCACGCCGCCCGCCCGCACCGCGCCCGCCTGCTGTGCGCCGGACTGCTGTGCGCCGGTGGCCAGTGGCTGAGTGGGCGAGGAGTCGCCGGGCCAGTCCGCGGCGGCCGGGGGCACGGCGGGGCGCGGGTAGGCGGTGGTGGGCGGATCGGACTGTTGCCCGGCCGGTCGCATGGCGGCGAATCCCGTGGTCGGCGCGTCGGCGATCCGATTCGACTCGAGGAGCCGCCGTAGGCCGACCTCACCACCGGATCGGTGGCTGCGACCGTTGTGTCCGGCGCTCGACTCGCTGGTCACGAACCGTCCTCCCAGTGAAGCTCACATCCTCCGGGTCGCACCGCGCGACACCTCGGGCCACGATACCGACAGCGGGCCGGGACTTCAGCGCGACGTCGGACCGGGCAAACGCCGTGCGAACGGCCGGCCGCGCGAGGTGACGCGGGGCACGAGAAAGGCTCCGCGCGGTTGCCGGGTCGGGGGTCTGGCAACTGCGCGGAGCCGACCTGTTTATCGGCGGCTCTCACGGGGTGTTACACCCCTGTGCGGAAAGTCCGCTGATCCTGTCCGAGCAGCACCGGCCGCACCAGAGGAGAGGGTTGGAATGCAACTGGGAATGATCGGCCTCGGCCGGATGGGCGGCAATATCGTGCGCCGGATCGTCCGCGACGGGCACACCGGCGTCGGCTGTGATCGTGATCCCGCGCTGGTCGCGGACCTGTGCGCCGAGCTGGGTGAGTCCTTTCGGGGCGGCACCGAGATCGCCGAATTCGTCGCCGCGCTGGCGACCCCACGGGTGGTGTGGGTGATGATCCCCGCCGGGGCGACCGGGGCGGTGATCGAGTAACTGTCCGGCCTGCTCGAGCCGGGTGACATCGTCGTCGACGGCGGCAACAGCCGCTACCACGACGACATCGCCCGCGCCCGCGCGCTCGCGCCGAAGGGCATTCACTACATCGATGTCGGGACCTCCGGCGGAGTGCTCGGGCTCGAACGCGGGTTCTGTCTGATGATCGGCGGCGAACCGGAACCGGTGCGATATCTCGAGCCGCTGTGGAAGGCGATCGCGCCTGGCGTGACGGCAGCGCCGCGCACGCCCGGCCGCACCGGCGAACCCTCACCCGCCGCACAGGG
>NZ_JARWRU010000481.1 GCF_029867845.1 Nocardia farcinica
GGCGATGGGAGCGCGGGGCCGCGGCGGCCCGACTCCCCCCGCGCCGCGGCGGCGCTCAGCGCCGCCGGGGGGCGGAGTCGACGGTGAAGGTCCGCCCGCCGATGAGCACCTGCGCACCGGGGCGCAGCACCACCGGATGGCCGGGCACGGCGCGCACCCAGTCCGGGCGGCCCGGCTGTTTGACATGGGTTCCGTTGGCCGACCCACGGTCGACCACCGGCACAACCCAGTCCACCCGCCGGATCTCCGCGTGCACGCGTGACATGCCGCCGGATCGGTCGGGCAGCCGGATCGGCCGCGCCCCGCGGCGCACCGCCCCGGTCTGCTCGGGCTCGCGTCCGAGCACGCAGTCGGTGTCGAGCGCGTAGGAGGTGCCGTCGTCGAGCACGAGCACGCCCAGGGGCGGACGGATGCCCTCGACCGGCACCCGTGGCTGCCGGTCCATGCGGATGCCGCACACCACGCAGAACGAGACCCGGGGATCGTTGAAGTGCCGGCGGGCGCACTCCACGCCTGGCACCACCACGCCACCGGACCTCCCATCCGTGCCACCCGCACCGGAGGACAGCCGCCCGGGCGGTACGGCCTGCGGCGAGGACGATTCCGCCGCCGCGGAGCCGAGTCCCGCGACGCCGCCGGACGGTGTATCGGCGGTGCCCCCGCGCTCGGACGCGGGCGCCAGTGTCTCGATCAGGTCGGGGTCGATCGCACTCGCTCCTGGCGTGGCCGGACGTGGACCGTCGTGCTCGGTGGGCGCGCGCCACATGACCGCTCCCGCCCCCGGCGTCACCCCTTCGTCCAGCGCGAACACCCCGCGGGCGGGCAGCGCCACGACGGGTTCCGCGGCCTGCTCGTCGACGAACAGCCCGATCCCGACCGACGGCGCAGGCGCCACCATGCGGTCGACGGTGAACCCGGCGTCACTGCCGCGCAGCACCTCGCGGTGATCCTCCGCGTCGAGCACGGCGGTGATCCCGCCGTGCAGCAGGACGGCGACATTGCGCCTGTCCGGGGTGAGGATGCCGAACTCCGCCCGTCCCTCGGCGTCCTCGGGCATGGACATGAGCCAGGTGGTCGCCTGCCTGGCCACCGCACGACCGCGGCGGGCGGTGGCGCCGATGCTCACCTCCCGCACGATGTCCAGCAGGGCGGCCATGGTGCGGGCGGCGATCGAATCCGCGTCCGGGGCAGCGGCTCCGCGATGGGCGACAACGAGCACCGCGCCCGCCGTGCGCGCCACCAGATGGGCGCCGGGAATCACTTCGACCTGGCTGTTCACCGCGCACCGCCGTCCCGAGCCTGCCGTTCTCCCACCGCGTTCGCTGCCGCACATGATAGAGCAGTCGCCACCCGCGCCCGGCCCGCGCGTGCCGAGGGGAGGGAGCCGACCTGCGCCGATCCGGCGAAAGTTGCGACGGGCGAGGCGTTTGCGGACGTACCATTCCCCCGTGGCCGACGAGACGCGAGGTACCGCACTGCGGGTTCTGGTCTACAGCAACGACGCCGACACCAGGAGTCAGGTGATGCTAGCGGTCGGCACGCGACCGCATCCCGAGCTACCGCCGCTGGAGTTCGTCGAGGTCGCCACCGCCCCCGCGGTGATCGAACAGCTCGACGCGGGCGGCATCGATCTGGCCATCCTCGACGGCGAGGCCGCGCCCGCGGGCGGGCTCGGCATCGCCAAGCAGCTCAAGGACGAACTGAGCCAGTGCCCGCCGATCCTGGTGCTCACCGGTCGCCCGGACGACGCCTGGCTGGCCAAGTGGTCGCGGGCCGAGGCGGCGGTGGCCCACCCGATCGATCCGCTGCGGCTGACCGAGTCGGTGGTCGATCTGCTGCGCGGTCGCCACGCCGCCTGATCAGCACCCGCCCGGTCCGCCGGCCGCTCCACATCCGGTTGTCGGCACCCGGCCGATTCACACCCCGATTCATAACCGACGCCCAAAAAAAGCCCCCACCCCCCCCCCGCGCCGTCAATTAGGCAAGAGGCGGCGGCGGCCTAGCCCCCCCCGGGGACCAGCGGGGCGTGCGGGG
>NZ_JARWRU010000482.1 GCF_029867845.1 Nocardia farcinica
GGCACCTACGAACTGCTCCGGCGCATCGCCTCCGATGCCGCGGTCACCGTCAACGCGGCCATCGCCGCCGCGTGGGCGTTGAACCTGCGGGTGCTCACCGGGGAGACCGAGGTGATCTTCGGCGCCGCCGTCTCCGGCAGGCCGCCGGAGTTGTCGAACGTCGACCGGGCGCTCGGCATGTTCCTCAACACCATCCCGCTGCGCATCCGGCTCGAACCCACCGCCACCCTGGGCGAGCTGCTCGCCGACATCCAGGCCGCCCACGCCAGGATGATGGACCACCATTTCATCGGCCTGCCCGACATCCAGCGCGCCGCGGGCATGCCGGAGCTGTTCGACACCGCCATCGCCTTCCAGTCCTTCCCGGTGGACCGCCCCGCGTTGCAGCGGCTGGTCGACTCGGCCGGGCTGCGGGTGGAGGAGATCAGCGGCGTCGACGCCACCCCGTTCCCGCTGAGCCTGGTGGTCACGCCCACCTACGCCGAGGACGGCACCCCGGCGTTGCGCGCCACCCTGCGCTTCCTCGAACACGACTTCGACCTGCCGACGGCACACCGGGTGCTCGATCGCTTCGTGGAGTCGCTGTCCCGGATCGCCGAGCACCCGGGCAGGCGGCTGGGCGAACTCGAACACGAGGAGCCGCCGCAGATCCGCATGCCCGAGCTCGGCGGCCACCGGCTGTCCTCGTGCACCCTGGCCGATCTGCTGACGGCCACGGCCGCCACCGGTCAGGACGCGCCGGCCGTGGTCTACGACGGGCAGGTGACCACCTACCGGGAGCTCGACGAATCCTCCGACCGGCTGGCCCGCGTCTTGCTGGCGCACGGTGTGCGGCGCGGCGCCGTCGCCGCGTGCGTGCTGCCGCGTTCGGCCGACGCCGTGCGCACGCTGTGGGCGATCGCCAAGATCGGCGCCGTGGTCCAGCACGTCGATCCCCGGCTGCCCGCCGAGCGCATCGAGTACCTGCTGACCGACTCCGGCGCGCGCACCGCGGTGACCGACAGCCGGTTCGCCGAACAGGTGCCCGAGACGATCGACACCATCCTGCTCGACGACGAGCGCATCCGGCGCGCGACCGCCTACGCGCCCTCGGGGCCGGTGACCGACGCCGAACGCGGCGGCCGCATCCCGATCGAGGCCGTCGCGTACCTGATCCACACCTCCGGGTCCACCGGTCTGCCCAAGGGTGTGCTGGTCACCCATCGCGGCCTGGCGCCGCTGGTGGCCGCGCAGCGCAAGCACCTCGGCGTCGGTCCGCACTCGCGGGTGCTTCAGGTCGCCTCGCCCAGCTTCGACGCCTCGGTGTTCGAGCTGCTGCTGGCGCACGCCTCCGGCGGCTGCCTGGTCATCTCGCCCGCCGACGTCTACGGCGGCCCCGAACTGGCCGAGCTGATGCGCCGTGAGCACGTCACGCACACCATCGTCACCCCGTCCGCGCTGGCCACCGTGCCCGCCGACGGTCTGGACGAACTGCACACGGTGATGACCGGCGGCGAGGCGGTCGGCCCGGAACTGGTGGAACGGTGGGCGCCCGGCCGCACCATGATCAACCTCTACGGGCCGAGCGAGTCCACCATCTGGGCGACCGCGAGCGCGCCGATGCGACCCGGTGCGCCGATCACCATCGGCGGCCCGGTCGGCCCGGTCTCGACCGCGGTGCTCGACACCTGGCTGCGGCCGGTGCCCGAGGGCGTCGCGGGCGAGCTGTACCTGTTCGGACCCGGCCTGGCCGACGGTTACAGCGGCAAGCCGGGCATGACCGCCGCCCGTTTCGTGCCGTGCCCGTTCGGCAAGCCGGGCCAGCGGATGTATCGCACCGGCGACATCGTGCGCGCCACCGCCGACGGTGACCTGGAGTTCCTCGGCCGCAACGACTTCCAGGTCAAGATCCGCGGCACCAGGATCGAGCTCGGCGAGATCGACGCCGCGCTCACCGAGCTGCCCGAGGTCGCCTGGGCGGTCACCGTGCCGCACCGGGGGGAGGGGCGCGCCCCGGTACTGGTGTCCTACGTGGTGCCCGCCGAGGGGACCCGTGTGGAGGGGGCAGGCGTGGAGGGCACGCATACGGAGGGTACGCATACGGAGGAGACGGACGCGGAGGGGACCGGTGTGTCCGGCGACGGCGGGCGCGCGGCGCTGAGCGCGGCGTTGCGCGCGGCGCTCGGCGAGCGGCTGCCCGCCTACATGGTGCCGCAGGCGGTCGTGGTGCTCGACGAGGTGCCGAGAACCCCCACCGGCAAGCTCGACCGCGACCGGCTGCCCGAGCCCGAGTTCGCCGCCCGTGAGTTCCGTCCGCCGAGCACCTGGGTGGAGGGCGTGGTCGCGGCGGCCTTCGAGGACGTGCTCGAGGTCAAGCGGGTCGGCGTGGACGACGACTTCTTCGCACTCGGCGGCGACTCGCTGAGCGCGTCGCTGGTGGCGGCGCGGGTCGGCGCCGCCCTCGACTGCCGCGTGCCGGTGCGCGCGGTCTTCGAGGCGCCGACGGTCGGCGCGCTGGCCGAACTCGCCAGGGACATCGGCGGACGCGGGCGGGTGGCGCTCACCGCGGGGGTGCGGCCCGAGGTGGTGCCGCTTTCGCTGGCCCAGCAGCGGATGTGGTTCCTCAACCGCTACGAACCCGACTCGGCCGCCTACAACATCCCGGTCGCGCTCCGGCTGTCCGGCAGGCTGAACGTGGCCGCGCTCGAGGCCGCCCTGCGCGACGTCATGGCCAGGCACGAGGTGCTGCGCACCGTCTACCCGGAGACCGAGGGCGAGCCGTACCAGCTGATCCTCGACGACCCGGAGCCGGTCTTCACCCGCATGGCGCCCGCCCGTGAGGAGGCGGTCGCCGAGGCCGTGGCCGAGTTCGTGCGCGGTGGCTTCGACGTGACGAGCCGGGTGCCCATGCGGGTCGGCCTGTTCGAGCTCGCCGGCCGCCGCCGCTCCGCAGACGAGGGCGAATACCTGCTGGTCATGGTCGTGCACCACATCGCAGGCGACGGCCAGTCCATGGGGCCGCTGGCCCGCGACGTGATGACCGCCTACACCGCGCGGGTGGCCGGGCACGCCCCGGTCTGGGATCCGCTGCCGGTCCAGTACGCCGACTACGCCCTGTGGCAACGGCAGGTGCTCGGCTCGGCCGACGACCCGGATTCGCTGCTCAGCGAACAGCTCGCCTACTGGCGCGAGACCCTGGCGGGCGCACCCGATCAGCTGGCGCTGCCCACCGACCGGCCGCGGCCCGCGGTGTCCTCGCTGACCGGCGGGCGGATTCCGCTGCGCGTGGACGCCGAGGTGCACCGCAGGTTGCTCGACATCGGCCACGGGCAGGGCGCGTCGCTGTTCATGGTCGTGCACGCCGCGCTCGCAGTGCTGCTGGCCCGCCTCGCCGACACCGACGACGTGGTGATCGGCACCCCGATCGCCGGTCGCGGCGAGGAGGGGCTCGAGGACCTGGTCGGCATGTTCGTCAACACCCTCGTGTTGCGCACGCCCGTCGAGGCGGGGGAGTCGTTCACCGACGTGCTGCGCCGCACCAGGGACACCGACCTGCGTGCCTTCGAACACGCCGACGTGCCGTTCGAGCGGGTGGTCGAGGAACTCAACCCCGACCGCTCCGGCTCGCACCATCCGCTGTTCCAGGTGGCGCTGGCCTTCCAGAACCTGACCGGCATCGAGGTCTCGCTACCGGAGGTGGTGGTCTCGCGCGCCGAGGCCGACACCGGCGTCAGCCAGTTCGACCTGCAGCTGATGATCTCCGACGAGTACGACGAAGCCGGTGTCGCGCAGGGTATCTCGGCGCAGCTGATGTTCGCCCGCGACCTGTTCGACGAGTCGACCGCGGCGAGCTTCGCCGAACGCCTCACCCGGCTGCTGGCCGGCATCGCCGCCGAACCGTCCACCCCGGTCGGCGACCTCGAATGGCTGGCCGAGGACGAACGCGCCGAGCTGGTCTCGCGGGTGGGCGCACGGCCGGAACTCGACGCCGCCCCCGCCACGCTCGCCGACCTGTTCGCCGCTGCCGTGCGCGAGAACCCGCGCGGCGCGGCGGTGCTCGCCGACGACGCGGAGCTGACCTACGCCGAACTCGACGAGCGCGCCAACCGCCTGGCCCGGCTGCTGATCGCCGCGGGCGCGGGCCCCGAGGTGCCGGTGCTGGTCGCCGTCGCGCGCTCGGTCGAATCGGTGCTGGCCTGGTGGGCGGTGGTGAAGTCCGGCGCCGCCTTCGTCCCGGTCGACCCGGCCTACCCGGCCGCCCGCAAGGAACAGATGGTCACCGAATCCGGGGCGACGCTCGGCATCACGGTGTCCGCGGTGCGCGAGGAGCTGCCCGGTGCGGTGGACTGGATCGTGCTCGACGATCCGGCTGTCACCGACCGGCTGGCCGCCTGCTCGGAGGAGGAGGTCACCGACGACGACCGCACCCACCCGCTGCGCCCGGAGAACACCGCGTACGTCATCTTCACCTCCGGCTCCACCGGCGTGCCCAAGGGCGTGGCCGTCAGCCACGCGGGCATCGCCGACTTCTACGCCGGGCAGTACGCCGACAGCGATCTCGGGCCCACCGCCAGGGTGCTGCATTTCGCCTCGCCGTCCTTCGACGCCTCGCTGCTCGAGATCTGGACGGCGGCCTGCGCCGCGGCGACCCTGGTGATCGCCCCGGTCGGCACCTACGGCGGCCGGGAACTGGCCGACCTGTTGCGCGCCCGCCGCGTCACCCACGCCTTCGTCACCCCGGCCGCGCTGGCCTCGGTAGACCCCGACGGCTTGGACGACCTGCGGCTGGTCATGTCCGGCGGCGAGCAGGTGCCCGAAGATCTGGTGCGCCGGTGGGCGGGCACCGACCGGGCCCGCCGCCGCGAGTTCCGGGTACTCTACGGCCCCACCGAGGCCACCATCATCGCCACCGCCGCGCGCTGGGTGCGGCCGGGCGACCGGCCGACCATCGGCGTCCCGCTGCCCGGCATCAGGGCACTGGTGCTCGACAGCAGGCTGCGGCCGGTCCCGGCCGGTGTCGCGGGCGAGCTGTACCTGGCGGGCCCGGCCGCGGCACGCGGCTACCTGAACAAGCCCGACGTCAGCGCGGCCCGTTTCGTGGCCTGCCCGTACGGGGAACCGGGCGAACGCATGTACAGCACCGGCGACCTGGTGCGCTGGACCGCCGACGGCCGGATCGCCTTCGTGGGCCGCAACGATTTCCAGGTCAAGATCCGCGGCTTCCGGGTGGAACTCGGCGAGATCGACGCCCTGCTGGCCGCGCGTGCGGACATCGCCTTCGCCGTCACCGTCCCTCGGCGCGAGGGCGCGGTCACCATGCTGGTGTCCTATGTGGTCCCGGCTGCCGGAGCGCGGGTCACCGGGGCGGAGCTGAGCGCCGACCTGGCGCGGGTGCTGCCGTCGTACATGGTGCCCGCCGCGGTCATGGTGCTCGACGAGGTGCCGTTGCTGCCCAACGGCAAGCTGGACCGGCGCGCCCTGCCCGCTCCGGTGGTGCAGGCCAGGCGGTTCCGCGCGCCGCAGTCGCCGGTGGAGGAGATCGTGGC
>NZ_JARWRU010000483.1 GCF_029867845.1 Nocardia farcinica
GCTCGGGCTGGCGGCGGCGCTGCTGGGCGGGGCGCTCGTGCCAGGGGCCCTCGCCCCGGCCGCGGCGTGCGCGTGCGGCGGCGTCATCACCCCCGGCCATGCCGCGAAGGTCCAGCAGGAGGCGGCGGCGCTGACCTGGGACGGCGAGCGGGAGTCGGTGCTGCTGCGGCTGTCGCTGGCCTCGGACGCCGAGCACGCGGCGCTGGTGGTGCCCACCCCCTCCCCCGCCACGGTGAGCGCAGGCGCGGCCGCCACCTTCGGCGAGCTGGCGCGCCTGTCCGCTCCCGAGTACGTGGTGCGGACCGAGTGGTTCTCCTGGCCCGAGGACGGCGACACCGCCGCGGCCGCGCCCGGCGCCGCCCCGATGGTGCTCGACCAGGTGCGCCTCGGTCCGCTGGAGGCCACCACCCTGCGCGGCGGCGATCTCGCCGGCCTGCGCCGCTGGCTCGGCGACAACGGCTACCCCCTGCGCCCCGAGGTCGGCGCGAGCCTGGCGCCGTACGTGCGCGAGGGCTGGTCGTTCGTCGCCGTCCGGCTCACCGGCGAGCGGCCGCTCTCCGGCGCGCTCGACCCGGTGCGCCTGGATTTCGCCACCGACCGGCCGATCTACCCGATGCGGATGTCCGCCGCCGCGGCCACCCCCCAGTCGGTGTTGCTGCACGTGCTCGGCGAGCATCGTGTGGTGCGCGCCGATCCCGATGCCGCGCATCAGGACTCGGCCGTGGAGTTCGCCGGCCGCCTGTCGTCCGGCGCCTCCGACGACCCCTTCGTCACGGCGGCGATGGCCGAGGGCAGGGATTACCTGACCACCCTGCGGGTGCGCGTCGACGACCCCGCCGCCATCACCGCCGACTGGACCTTCACCGCAGCCGCCGAGGACACCGGCCACCGCGAGCGGGTGGTCCGGGTCGACCGCGTCACCATCGGCGGGCTGCCCGCGGGCTATCTCGTGCTCGGCGCGGCCTCCCTGGCGGCGGTGGTCGTCGCCGTGGCCGTCGTGCGCGTCACCCGGGCGGGGCCGGAAGACTAAGCGGCTCCGATGGCGCCGCCGATGGTCGGCCAGGAGGCGTGCAGGGTGTCCTGCCAGTACGACCAGCTGTGCGTGCCGACCGGGCTGTAGTCGATGCGGGCGGGGATGCGCAGCGCGCGCAGCCGCTGTTCGAAGGCGACCGTGCAGACGTTGATGCCCACCTCGACCGGGCCGCCGAGAAAGATGTTCTCGGCCAGTTGCGGTTTCAGCTCGGCCTCGTGCGGGCCGGGGATGCCGGTGCCGGTGGACAGGTAGAGGGTCTTGCCGCGCAGGCGCTCGGCCAGCAGCGCCGGATCGTGGGCGGCCCACTCCTGGCTGCCGGGCGGACCCCACATGTTGAGCGGGTTGCCGCCCCGGTTGGCGATGGAGAGCATGATGCCGCCCGCGCCGAGCGAGACGTCGGGGCAGGCGCTGTAGCCCGCGACGGCGGTGTATAGACGGGGGTTGCGCGCGGCGAGCACGAAGGCCGCGGTGCCGCCCATCGACAGCCCGCCGACGGCGTTGACGCCGTTGCCGGCGAAGGTGGCGTCGATGATCGGCGGCAGTTCCCTGGTCAGGAAGGTCTCCCACCGGTAGCGGCCGAACTTCGGGTCGTCGCGCACCCAGTCGGTGTAGTAGCCGGCCTGACCGCCCACCGGCAGCACCACGTTGACGTTCTTGCCGCGGAAGAAGGCCTCGGCGTCGGTGGCATTGGTCCAGGTGCTCTGCCCGACACCGGGATCGAGCCCGTCGAGCAGGTAGTACGTGGGCCTGGCCCCGCCGCCCGCCGGGTGCAGCACCTGCACCTGGACGACGATGCCCATGGCCGCCGACTCGACCCACACCGCCGAGCGGGTGGCGCTGAGCTCGTCGATACGCACGATCTGGGCGGCCGAGGCGACGGGCGCGCGACCGGCCTGCAGTGGGCCGAGCATCGCGAGCACCGCCATCAGCACAGCTACGGCAATCATCCTCCGACGCACAGCCCCACCTCCGTCAGACCACCACAAAAGCCACAAACACGGCTCGAACGATCATGACACACCACAGCCGGGCAGCTCCGGCATTTCCGTAGCAAACTATATGGTCTGCTGTCCGGCGACCGCCCGCCGGACAGTGCCTGCGCGAGGATTACCCCGGTGGCCGCGGACTCATACCGGACTCGGCCGAACCGCATTCACTTCCCGGCGCGCGAGAGCGCCCCGCGGATGGACGCGGCGAGATAGTCCAGATCGGCCCGGTGCGGGCTGGTCGGCCGCGCCCGCAGGCCGAACCCGTCGCCCGGCGTGCGCGGAATGACGTGCAGGTGCACGTGGAAGATCTCCTGACCGGCGGTGATCCCGTCGGCGAGAAAGAAGTTCACCCCGTCGCAGGCCACCTCGCTGTCCCGCAGCGCGGCGGCCAGCCGCTGGCCGACCCGGAACAGCTTGCCGCCCACCTCGGGATCGAGCGAGGCCAGATCGCGGGCGGGCACCCTCGGCACAACGAGCAGGTGTCCCGGCGTCATGGGCCGGATGTCCATGAAGGCCACCACGTCCTCGTCCTCGTACACCTTCGAGGCGGGAGCGCGGCCGGCGATGATGTCGGAGAAGATGGTGTACGGATCCACACCGAACCTTAACCCGGCCCGCCCGGCCAGTCCCGGCAGTCGCCGCCGCGCCCAGGTGCGCAGACCGGGACGGGGCAGCGACGGCATCGGAAGGTGTTCGGCGGCAGCCGGTTCCGGGTCAGAGGATGGGAGAGGGAGTGTAGCGGGCCGCCTCCGGGTAGGCGTCGACCAGCTTCTGCACCTGGGCGACGACCTCGGCGGTCTGGTCGCCCGCGGCGCCGACGAAGGCCGACTTGTCGGCCAGCGCGGCGTCGAGCGCGGCCCGGTCCAGCGGCAGCCGGTCGTCGGCGGCGAGGCGGTCCAGCAGATCGGGCTCCCTGCCCTGCTCGCGCATGGCCAGCGCGACGGCCACCGCGTGCTCCTTGATGACCTCGTGCGCGGTCTCGCGCCCGACGCCGGCGCGCACCGCCGCCATCAGGATGCGGGTGGTGGCCAGGAACGGCAGGTAGCGGTCCAGCTCGCGGGCGATCACCGCCGGGTAGGCCCCGAATTCGGCGAGCACGGTCAGGAAGGTCTCCATCATGCCGTCGACGGCGAAGAAGGCGTCCGGCAGCGCGACCCGGCGCACCACCGAGCAGAACACATCGCCCTCGTTCCACTGCGCGCCCGCCAGCTCGGCCGCCATCGAGGCGTAACCGCGCAGCACCACCTGCAGGCCGTTGACGCGCTCGCAGGAACGGGTGTTCATCTTGTGCGGCATGGCCGAGCTGCCCACCTGGCCGGGCTGGAAGCCCTCGGTGACCAGCTCGTGGCCCGCCATCAGCCGGATGGTGTGCGCGAAGGAGGACTGCGCCGCGCCGATCTGCACCAGCGCCGACAGCACGTCGTGGTCCAGCGAGCGCGGGTACACCTGGCCCACACTGGTGAGCACGGTGGCGAAGCCGAGATGGCGCGCCACCTGCTGCTCGAGCGTGGCCAGCTTGGCCGGATCGCCGCCGAGCAGGTCGAGCATGTCCTGGGCGGTGCCCATCGGGCCCTTGATGCCGCGCAGCGGGTAACGGTCGATCAGCTCGCGCAGGCGGGTCAGGCCGATGAGCAGTTCGTCGGCGGCCGAGGCGAAACGCTTGCCCAGAGTGGTGGCCTGCGCGGCGACATTGTGCGAGCGGCCCGCCATCACCAGCGACTGGTATTCGGCGGCGCGCTCGGCCAGCCGGGCGGCGACCGCGACACCGTGGGCGTGCACGTGCTCGAGCGAGAGCCGGATCTGCAACTGCTCGACATTCTCGGTGAGATCGCGGCTGGTCATGCCCTTGTGCACGTGCTCGTGGCCGGCGAGGGCGTTGAACTCCTCGATCCTGGCCTTCACGTCGTGGCGGGTCACCCGCTCGCGTTCGGCGATGGAGGCGGTGTCGACGTGGTCGATCACCCGCTCGTAGTCGGCGAGCACGCCGTCGGGCAGCTCGATGCCGAGTTCGGACTGGGCCCGCAACACCTCCAGCCACAGCCGTCGCTCGAGCACGATCTTGTGCTCCGGCGACCACAGGTGCACCAGCTGGGGACTGGCATAGCGGGTGGCGAGGACGTTCGGGACGAGGGTCACGTGGGATCAGTCTAGTTGGCGCATCTCCGGGGCCTGCGCCCTGCTGCCGTTGCGTTGCTCCGGCTCGGCGAGCCGCAGCGGCGAGGCGACGATATCGATCACATCGAGCAGGGCGGCGCGGGCGGCGCGGCGGGGATCGGGGTCGTTCTCGGTGAGCGCGGCGACGACGGCTCCGTCGACCACGGCCACCAGTCTTCGCAGGTGCTCGATGCGCACGCTGCGGTCGGAGCGGCGCAGCACGTCGGCGAGCAGGTCCTCCAGCTGCGCCCGTAGTCGTAGCTGGACCTCGCGTAACTCGGGGTGACGGGCCGAGGCGACCGACCGCTCGTAGCGGGCGATGAGCTGACCCCGCGCGTGCGCGTCGTTGCGGTCCCCGATCAGCAGGTCGAGCACCAGTTCGACGGTGGCCTCCGCGCCGCGCCTGCGATGACTGACCTCGCCCACCCGCTTGCGCATGGCGTCGAGTTCCGCGGCGCCGCTGAACTCGACCGCCCGCGCGATCAGATCCTCGAGCGAGGCGAAGTAGTAGGTGGTGGATGCGAGCGGGAGATCGGCGCGAGTGGCCACCGAGCGATGCCGCACCGCATCGAATCCACCTTCGAGCAGCAGCTCTGCGGCGGCGGCGACCAGAGCTTGGCGACGCCGTTCACCTTTCGGGGTCGTCGCGGTTATCACCGTGTCATCGTGCCAGTCATCGTCAGTTCATCCGTGGGAAATCGACAGAAGAGAACTCAGCCACCACTTGTTTTACCCCATCACCGGATCGGCGGCATCGGAGTGGGGAAAGTTGTTGCCCGCCAGCCGGTTCGGCCCGAGGCGAACCGGCAGGCACACATGCGTCAGCCACCCGCGCGAAGATACCCGCCCAGCCGCTCCAGCGCCTGTTCGATGTCGGACTGCGCGCCCGCGAAGGAGAAACGCACCGAACGATGGCCGTGCACGGTGTCGAAATCCACGCCGGGCGCGAGCGCGACGCCGGTGTGCGCGAGCAGCTCCGCGCACCAGGCCAGGGAATCCTCGGTGAGATGGCCGATGTCGGCGTAGGCGTAGAAGGCGCCGTCGGCGGGGGCCAGTTTCGTGATGCCGAGGCCGTCGAGGCCGTCGAGCAGCAGTTTCCGGTTGGCCGCGTAACGCCGCACGTGCCCGTCCAGCTCGGCTTTGGACTCGGCGTCGAAGGCGTGCACGGCCGCGTGCTGGGAGATCGCGGGCGGGCAGACGGTCATGTTGGAGGCCAGCCGTTGCAGGGCCGGGCGCAGATCCGGCGGCACCAGCATCCAGCCCAGTCGCCAGCCGGTCATGGAGAAGTACTTCGAGACCGAGCCGATCACCACCGCCGCACGGGAGGTCTCCCAGGCCGAGGTGGTGCGCGCGCCGTCGGCGTAGGTGATGCCGTGGTAGATCTCGTCCGAGATCAGCAGCGTGCCGTTGTCCTCGCACCAGCGCGCCACAGCGGCCAGCTCGTCGGGTTCGATCATGGTGCCGGTGGGGTTGGCCGGGCTGGCCACGATCAGCCCCGCGGGCGGCTGCGGCAGCGCGGCCAGCATCTCCACGGTGGGCTGGAAGCGGGTCTGCGGGCCGCAGTCGAGTTCGACCACCCGGCAGCCGAG
Source organism: Nocardia farcinica (assembly GCF_029867845.1). Classification (GTDB taxonomy): domain Bacteria; phylum Actinomycetota; class Actinomycetes; order Mycobacteriales; family Mycobacteriaceae; genus Nocardia; species Nocardia farcinica_A. The sequence goes on from NZ_JARWRU010000483.1 coordinate 5,766, forward strand.
CGCGCTGAGGGTGTTGCGGTAGGCCGGGTAGCCGGGGCGGGCCACCACCACGGTGTCGCCCGCGTCGAAGGCGGCCAGGAAGATCAGCGTGAACGCGCCGGAGGAGCCGGTGGTGACCACCACATCGTCGGGATCGACGGGATAACCGTAGGTGGCGCTGTGGTGTCCGGCGATCGCCTCGCGCAACGGCAGGATGCCGAAGGTCTCGGTGTAACCGAGCAGCTCGGCGTCGATCGCGGCCTTGGTGGCGCGCAGCACCGGCGCAGGCGCCGGCGTCGAGGGCTGGCCCGCGGCCAGGACCAGCACGTCTCCGTGCGTCCTCGCCCGCTCGGCGGCGGCTTTCCACACATCCATCACGTAGAAAGGGGGGATGGTCGACCTGCGAGATTCTCTGGACACCCGAACGACGGTAGAGCACCGCCGTCGGGCTGTTCCGGGATATGGTCGCCTCGATGCTTGACAAGGCTCCCCGCACCGAACTGGATCGGGCAGGTGAGGCGGGTGGCGGTGTCGTCGTCC
>NZ_JARWRU010000484.1 GCF_029867845.1 Nocardia farcinica
GCGGGACTGCCGCTTACGCGGAAACGGTGTCGCTGTCGCGATGGCCGGAGTTGCCACTCTCGCCAACCTCGCCCACGCCCGCTGACCCTGGCCAAGGGGCGGGTCGTCATCAGCGCGTCCGACTTACGGGACAACCCTTAGCAAGCCGTTACGGCATGGTCCGTTTGCGTCATGTCATTCGCAGTATCGAACAAGGATGGTCGCCCCAGTGTGAGGATCGCACTGTGACAGAGGGAGAGTGGGGTGTCGTAAAGGCTGGTTGTGTCAATGGCGGGCTATTCGACCCAGCGCAGCACAAGGCCCTACCCTCATCCATCCAGCCACGACGCGAGTTCAAACTTGCTCCGGGCGACTTGCTCATGTCCCGAGCGAGCGGCTCACCGGAACTGATCGGCAGCACTGGAGTTGTGCCTGAAATAAAGGATAACCTTCTGCTCTGCGACAAGATCTATCGCATCCACATCGACAAGCGACGTTCGTCCGCTCCCTTCCTTGCCTATGCTCTCCGCAGTCATCGCACGCGCCAGCACATCAAGATGGGAATATCGGGCGCCGAAGGTATGGCTAACAATCTTCCGACGAGTGTCGTCCGAGACTGCTTGATCCCTAAAGCCCCGATCGATGTCCAGAATGCGCAGTATAAAAATTTCGACCGCACTCGAGATCGAACCTCACAAGCTAGACGCCATATCGATATTTCGATCGCGCTCCTCACGGAACGGCGACAGGCCTTGATCACCGCCGCCGTAACCGGCCAATTCGACGTCTCCACCGCTTCAGGCAGAAACACCATCCAGGGAGTATGACCGCATGAGCCCGGTCCACGACGAACGCACCTTCGGCGACGCCATCGTCCACCACCTGACCGCCAACGGCTGGCACGCGGGCAACCCCCACGAATACCGCCCGGCCCTCGGCCTGGACGCCGGCGAGCTGTTCACTTTCATCGGCGCCACCCAGGCCGACGAGTGGAACGAGCTGGTCTCCTACTACGGCGACCCCGACGCCGCCCAGGAAGGCTTTCTGAGGGTTCTCGATCAGCAGCTCAGCGCCAAGGGCGTGATCGAGGTGCTGCGTTCGGGCGTGAAGGACCGCGGCGTCCGCATCCGGCTGGTGTTCTTCAAGCCGAACCTCGTCACCTCGGACGCGGCGCTGGACGCCTACCGCGCCAACCGCCTGACCGTGGTGCGGGAGCTGCCCTACGCCACCAAGCCGTCCGGGAAGGGCAATCGGCTCGATGTGGCGTTGCTGCTCAACGGGATTCCGGTGGCCACGGCGGAGCTGAAGAATCCGCTCACCGGTCAGACGGTGGAGGACGCGAAGAAGCAGTATCGCGAGGACCGCGACCCCACGGAGCTGATCTTCCGGCACCGGGTGGTCGCGAACTTCGCCGTCGACCCGCACCTGGTGTTCGTCACCACTCAGCTGAAGGGCAAGCACACCCGCTTCCTGCCGTTCAACACCGGCTCGGAAGGGCCGGGAAAGCCGGGCGGGGCGGGTAATCCGACGGTGCCGGGCAAGCATGCCACCGCCTACCTGTGGGAGCAGATCTGGCAGCGGGACAACTGGCTGGACCTGCTGGAACGCTTCGTCCACACCCACAGCTCGAAAGGCCCTTCGGGGAAGTCGACGCGCACCACCATCTTCCCGCGCTTCCACCAGTGGGACGCCGTCCGCAAGCTCACCGCGCACGCCGCCACCCACGGCGCGGGCCACAACTACCTCGTCATGGCCTCGGCGGGCTCGGGCAAGTCGAACACCATCGGCTGGCTGGCGCACCGGCTCACCGACCTGCACACCCCCACCGACCCGGCGCTGCTCGACCCGACGGCCCGCGCGAACGGCCTGGAGCCGGGGACGCCGGTGTTCGACAAGGTCATCATCATCACCGACCGGCGCAACCTGAACGCGCAGTTGCAGGAGACGGTCGGCGGGTTCGAGCGGGTGCAAGGGCTGGTCGTCGAGATCGACGAGAAGCGCGGGGCGAAGTCGGCGCAGCTGGCGGACGCGCTGTCGCGGGAGTCGGGGAAGATCATCCCGATCACCTTGCAGACCTTCCCGGCGCTGCTGGACTTCCTCAAGCGCACGCCCACCGAACTGCTGGGCGGACGGTTCGCGATCATCGTCGACGAGGCGCACTCCTCGCAGTCCGGTGACGCGGCCGCGGCGGTGCGGGCCGCGCTGCGGGATCTCGGTCTCGACGCCGACGACGACGAGGAAGGCGCGGCCGAGCTCACCGTCGACGACCGGTTGAAGCGCAAGGCGCAGGCGCGGGGGCAGGCACGCAACCTCTCGTATTTCGCTTTCACGGCCACGCCGAAGGCCAAGACGCTGGAGGCGTTCGGCACGCTGGTCGGCGACACCTACCAGCCGTTCCACACCTACTCGATGCGGCAGGCCATCGAGGAGGGCTTCATCCTCGACCCGCTGCGCAACTACACCACCTACAAGACCTACTACAAGCTGGTCAACGAGAACCCCGACGACCGGGAAGTGCCGGAATCGAAGGCCAAGACGCTGCTGGCGCGGTTCGCGGCCACCCACCCGTCGACGGTGGCGCAGCAGGCGGAAGTGATCGTCGAGCACTTCGTCACCCACACGCGCGGGCGCATGGGCGGGCGGGCCAAGGCGATGGTGGTGACCGACTCCCGGCGCAGCGCGGTCGCCATGACGCGCGCCATCCGGCACCACCTCGACATCACCGGCTATGCCGAGCGGTATCCCGATGTCGGTGTGCTGGTGGCCTTCTCCGGCACGCTCGACTACGACGGCGAGGAGACCTCGGAGGAGAAGGAGAACGACGGGCTGCGCGAGACCGAACTCCCCGCCGCCTTCGCCTACACCCGCGCCGACGACATCGCGACCCGCTCCGGCGGTCCGGGCAGGCCGGAATACCGCATCCTGGTGGTGGCCGAGAAGTACCAGACCGGCTTCGACCAGCCGTTGCTGACCACCATGTATGTCAACAAGTCGCTCAAGGGCATCGCGGCGGTGCAGACGCTCTCGCGGCTCAACCGCACCCACGAGCGCAAGAGCCAGGACGACCTGGTGGTGCTGGACTTCGTCAACGACGGCGAGGACATCCAGAACTCGTTCCGGCCGTATTACGAACTGGCCGAGGCGATGCCGACGGACCCGAACCTGCTCTACCTCGCCCAGGACAAGGTGCTCGCGCCGCCGATCCTGCTGAGCACCGAGATGCGGGAGTTCGCCGACGCCTACCTGCGGGCCGAGGAACAGGCGGCGGGCTCGGCCGATGTCTGGCAGAAGCTGCACGCCGAACTGTATGTGCACCTGGCGCCCGCGGTTTCGCGCTTCACCGCGCTGCTGGACAGCGACGACGAGGAGGACACCGACACCGCCGAGGAATTCCGCTCGGACCTGCGCGACTACGTGCGCAAGTACGGCTTCCTCGCCCAGATCGTGCCCTACCGCGATGTCGAGCTCGAACAGCTGCACCTCTACGGCAAGCACCTGCTCAACGTGCTGCCCCGGCGCGGGGACGGCGGCGTCGACATCGGCGAGGTGGATCTCAGTTACCTGCGGGTCCAGAAGATGGGCGAGACGGATCTTTCCCTCGACGCCGAGGGCGCGGTCACCCTGCCCGGCTTCGGCGACGGCACCGGCGGGGCGCAGGAGCCGGAGAAATCGCTGTTGTCGGAGCTGATCTCGCAGTTCAACGAGAAGTACGGTACCGAGTTCACCGAGGAGGACGTCGCCAAACCGTTCCAGCAGGCCGTGGACGACGACGGTGTGCAGCTGGCGGGTCTCGGCAGCCGCAACGAGGAGGAGTTCCAGGGCAAGTTCGTCGAGGTCTTCGAAACCAAGATGCTGGAGAACTTCGCCACCCAGCAGGATCTCGGCCGCCGCTACTTCAGCAAGTCCGACCCGTCGTTCAAGGAGACGCTCAACAAACAGCTCGGCCGGGCGGCGTGGCGCATGATCAGAAGGCAACACGGCGCGGCCTGACCGCGCCGCCCACGACAGGCCCGCGCGGCCACACATCTCAGGGGACGGAATGCGGGAGCGGATCGACGGCCGCTACGAGCTGACGCAGCAGATCAGCTCCGGCGGCATGGGGTCGGTGTGGCGGGGCTTCGACAGCGTGCTGGATCGCCCGGTGGCGATCAAGCGCATCCGATTGGACATGGTGGACACCGGCGAGGTGGCGGCCGAGTTCACCGAGCGGTTCCGCCGCGAGGCCCGGGTCACCGCCAAGATCCGCCACCACGGGGTGCCGCAGGTCTACGACGCGGTGCTCGACGCCTCCTTCGACAGCGTCTACCTGGTGATGGAGTACATCGACGGGCACCCGCTGCGCGACTACATCGAACCCGGCGCCCAGCTGCCGCTCAGCTGGGTGGCCTCGGTGGCCGCCCAGATCGCCACCGTCCTCTCGCACGCGCACGCCCTGCCGGTGGTGCACCGCGACCTCAAGCCCGACAACGTCCTGCTCACCGCCGACGGCTCGGTGAAGGTCATCGACTTCGGTATCGCCGCCCTGCTCGACGGCAGCGCCGCCGGACTCACCCGCACCGGCCAGCAGATCGGCACCCCGCGCTACATGGCGCCCGAGCGCATCCACGGCCACCAGGTGACGCCGCGCGCCGACCTGTACGCGCTGGGCTGCATCATCCACGAGATGATCGCGGGCATACCGCTGTTCGCCGGTGACTCCCCCTATCTGGTGCAGCACGCCCACATGGAGGAGCCGCCCGCGCCGCTGCGGCAGCTGCGCACGGACGTGCCCGCCGAGTTCGAACAGCTAGTGCTGGACCTGCTCGAGAAGCAGCCCGCCCGCAGGCCCGCCGACGCCTACACCGTCTACGAACGGCTACTGCCCTTCCTGCCCGCCCCCGGCAGCGACCTGGCGCCCGGCGAGCACTACCTGCCGGGCCTGCCCGACCCGACCCGGATCTTCCGCCGCCCCAACGCCCCGCTGGAAACCTCCCAAGTCGAGCCGACCCGCGTCCACGTCCCCGCCGTCGTGGCCGAGCCCACCGCGCCACTCACCGACCATCATCTCGCCGAGGCCATCGACGGCGCCCGCCGCCAGTACGAGGAGCTGCTCGATCAGGCGCGCTTCGCCCAGGCCGCGGAAGCCCTCGCCGCCGTCCTCGACAACGCGGCCGAAGCCCGCGGCCCCGACAACGCCGACGTTCTCGGGATGCGCCGCGACATCGCCGCCGCCTGGGCGCTGTCCGGCGACTACCGCCGCGCGCACGCCGAGCTGCGCGCACTCGCCGAGGCCTACCGCAGGGTGGAGGGCCGGTACAGCGAATCCGCTTGGGAGGTCCGTGCTTTCGCCGCCCGCTGCCAGATGCAGCTCGGCGAGATCGACGAAGGTCTCGACGCGCTGCGCGCGCTGCTCGACGAGGTGGTCACCTACGACGGCGACAGCTGCCCGCTGGCCCTCGAACTGCGACGCGACCTCGGGGAACTGCTGCTCGGCGTGGGCGACCTGGACGGAGCGGCGGAGCTGCTCGAAACGCTCGCCGCCGACCTCGAGGTGTTGCGCCTGCCGGACGATCCGCTGGCGCTCGAAGTCGCCGATCAACTCGCGCAACTGCGGGAACTGCGCGACGGCAGACCTTGAGACGTTCCGTCTCCCCACGGTTCGGAGCACGACATGACCAGAGCCATCGATCGCACCCGCCGGGTGATTCCCAGCCCGCTCGCGAACAACCCGGATAAACCTTCGGCTCTCCCGACGGCTCGCTGTTCGATATTCTGCGGAGCGATCCGGCGCTGGAGGTGTCGGGCACGAAATATATTGGTGGTTAGCGAAATCGGCGTCTGAGGACGGGCCGCGCGCGGACGCGATTCGGGTGACAACCGAGCGGGGGCGGGTGTGGTACTGGACATCGGCGGGGAGTTCGCGGGGTACCGGATCGAGCGGGTGCTTGGCCGCGGCGGGATGGGTGTGGTGTACCGCGCCACGCACCCGCGGCTGCCGTTCAAGAAGGTGGCGCTCAAGATCTTCGATTCCGGTTCTGCCTCGGCGCGGCAGCGGCAGCTGTTCGAGCGGGAGGCCGATCTCCTCAGCATGCTCACGCACCCGAACATCGTGGGGGTCAACAATCGGGGCAGCGTCGGCGAATTGCACTGGATCGAGATCGAATACATCGACGGTCCCGACACCGGCGAGATCCTGCTCGAGGCGGGGGGCGGGCTTGATCCGCTGCGGGCCGCCGGCTTCATCGCCGATGCCGCGGCCGGCCTCGACTTCGCCCACCGGCACAAGGTTGTGCATCGCGACATCAAGCCGTCCAATCTGCTGGTCTCCACCGTCGAGGGACGGGAGCGGGTGCTGGTGGCCGATTTCGGCATCGCTCGCAGCCTCGACGAGGAGGCCACCCGCACCAACGGCGATTTCGAGTACTCACCGCACTATGTGGCCCCGGAGCGGTTCTACAGTTCGCTGCCCGACCATCGCTGCGACATCTACTCCCTCGGCGCCACACTGCACCGGCTGCTCACCGCGTCCCACCCGTATCCGAACCGCGGCGACCGGGAACTGATCGCCGCGCATCTGCACGAGCCGGCGCCGGTGCCGACCCGCATCCGCCCGGAACTGCCACCGGCTATCGACTCCGTGATCGCCACGGCCATGGCCAAGGAGCCCGGCGATCGGTATCAGAGCTGCGCCGCCCTGGCCGCCGCCGCCCGTGCGGCGTTGACGGGCGGAAGGGTCGCCGAGGTCGGCCGGGCCCGGGCAGCACCGTCGGCCGGCAGCGGCCCGGTCAGCGGGGACGAGACGGTTGGCGGCGAGACGGTAGGGGACGAGGCCGTCGGCGGCGAGACCGTCGGAAGCCGAAGCGCCGGCGACGAGCCCCTCGGTGGCGACGTCGGCGATATGCCCCACGACAGCTCGACCGCGGGCAACACGACCGAGGGTACGGCGACCCGCGGCAGCACGACCCGCGGCAGCACGACCCGCGGCAGCTCGACACGCGGCAGCTCGACCCGCGGTGACGAGACCCGCGGTGACGAGACGACCGGCCGCAGGACCGCCGACAGCGAGCCGGACGGCAGCCGAGCCGACGGCGGCGAGATCTCCGACTCAGCCGAAACCGTTGCCGGCCGCCACAATGGGGACGCCCCGGCCCGGTTCACACCCCGCCGGGCGGGGATGCTCGGCGCGGCGGCGTTCACCCTCGTTCTGCTCGTCCTCGCTGCGGGCTGGGGGTTCGTCGTCCGGGGCGATCCCGAGCCGCCGCCGGGCACGGGAGCGGTGATCCTCGACGGTGCGCCCTCGACCGGCTACCTCACCGCCCGATGCCACTGGATCGTCCAGCGCGCCGCCGACGACGGCACCTACCTGGAACTGCCCAGCGGTGACAGCTCCCGGGACGCGCCGGACTGCATCCTCAATCTCGGCGACCGCACCCACGCGGTGTCCACGGTGCAACGCGCGATCGCGCTGTGTCATCAGATCCCCGTCGACGTGTCGGGCGTCTACGACTCCAGCACCAAGTTCACGATCCAGCAGCTCCAGCGGGCCGCGGGAGTCGAAGCCGACGGCATCTACGGCCCGCAGACGCGCTCCGCGGTGCTGCGCTGGCCGCTATGGCGGGAAGAGAACGGCGGGTTCGCGGGAACATGCCGGAGCGTCGGATGAGCGGCGCGGCGCCGATCGATGTGCGGGTGCTCGGACCGGCGCTCCTGTTGGGCGGCGGTCGCAGGCCCGCCCTGAAGGAGGGCCCGCGCCGAGGCGGTCCTCGCCGCGCTCGCGGTGGATTGCGGCGCGTTGTCCCCCCAGGAGATCGGGTCTGGGGCGAGGAACTACCACCCACCTATCACAGCAACGTGCAGGACAAGGGCCGATGACGGCTGTCCTGGCGCTGCCGACCAGGGGCGCAGTTCGGGGTTGACGCTGGTGAGGTCTTCCGACCTCATTTCTCCCTGCGCCGCAACGGTATTGTGAGTCGAGTTCTTGATCGAAGCGACTCCGCGGGGACGGTGTCGTTGTTCGCCGGGGGGCACGATGGCTGGGGATCAGTCGAATTCGTTGATCGCCGAGGTGGAGGATTCCACCGAGTGGTACACCGGCATCTCGCTGGTCGAATCGGTCACCGATGTGGGGCAGGCGATTTCGTCGGGGTCCTGGGTGGAGGCCGGGCTCGGGATGGCCGCGATCGGGGCCGAGGCCGCATCGTTGGTGATCGACCCGTTCGGCACGCTGGCCGGCTTCGGCGTCGGATTCCTGATCGAGCACGTCGAGCCGTTGCAGGAAGCGTTGAATTGGGTCGCGGGTGATCCGGATCAGATCACCGCCTATGCCCAGACCTGGAAGAACGTGTCGTCGAGTCTCGAGGACACCGCGGCAGCGCACAAGAGCGCGGTCGATGCGGACATCACCTCCTGGACCGGTGCGACAGCCTCCGCATATCGGGCGCGGGCGGCGCAGACCTCGGACGCGTTGAACGCGGCCGCGGCAGCGGCATCGTCGGCGGCCTCGGCGATCGAGATGGCCGGGGCGATCGTCTCGGCGGTGCGGATCACGGTGCGCGACATCGTCGCCCAGACAGTGGGGCGGCTGGCGGTGTGGGCCGCCGAGGCGGTGTTCTCACTCGGCGTCGCGACACCGCTGGTGGCGGCGCAGGCCGCGACGTATGTCGCCAAGACGATGACCACGATCTCACGGCTGTTCAGCAAGCTGGCCAAGACGATGTCGCAGCTGACGCCACTGCTGGCCCGGTTGAAAGGGGTGTGGCAGGCGATCGTCCGCACCTTGAGCAAGTCGGGGAAGTCGACGCCGGCCGGCGCGCCGAAGAACCGATCGGTCGACACCACCACGAAGCCGTCGAACGCCGACACTCCGAGCAGCACGGACACACCGACCAAGCCCACCGACACCTCCACCAAGCCCGCGGGCACGGACACACCGACCAAGCCGTCGAGCACCGACACACCGTCCAAGTCCACGGACTCCCCGTCGAAGACCGACACCACGCCGTCGAAGACCGACACGACACCGTCGAGCACCGACACACCGTCGAGCAAACCGTCGTCGGACAAGCCCACGGACCGGTCGAAGTCCGACGACGGAGTGGGTGACGACGCCAAGAAGGACGGACCGAAGAACACCCAGGACGACAAGGACGTCACCGAATGCAACGACCCGGTCGACGTCGCCACCGGTGAGTTCCTGCTTCCCGAAACCGACCTGACTCTGCCCGGCGTACTGCCGCTGGTGCTACTGCGCCGGCACCGCTCCGACTACCGCTACGGCCGCTGGTTCGGTCCCTCGTGGTCGGCGACCCTGGACATGCGGGTCGTGGTCGAAGCAACCACGGTCACCTTCATCGGCGAGCACGGACTGCTGCTGGTCTACCCGCATCCGCAACCGGATCACCCCGTCATGCCGAGCAACGGCGGCCAGCGCTTCACGTTGGCGCGCACCGACACCGGCGGATACCAGGTCTACGACCCGGACCGGGAACTGACCTGGCATTTCGACCCCGATCCTGTCCTGCGCGGCCTCGACACCAGGCTCGGCAACTACGCCATCACGGCCGTCACCGACCGCCACGACAATCGCATCGGCTTCCACTACAACTCCGACGGGGCCCCGTCGGAGATCACCCACACCGGCGGTTACCGCGTCCGCGTCACCACCGCCGACGATCGCATCACCGCCCTCGCGATCATCGGCGCCGCCGACTCCGACGACGAAATCGTCTCGTATATCCGTCGTTTCGAATACCAGGCCGGAGAACTGGTCGCCGTCACCAACGGCTCCGGCGCGGTCACCCGCTTCGCTTACGACGACGCCCACCGCATGCTCTCGTGGACCGACTCCAACGGCAACAGCATGCTCAACACCTACGACACCGACGGCCGAGTCGTCGCCCAGCACGGCAACTCCGACGTCCTCAACGCCACCTTCGACTACTTCACCTTCCCCGACGGCACCGGCTCCCGCACCGTCCACACCGACTCCCTCGGTGCGCAGACCACCTACGTCTTCGACAACGACCTACGCCTCGTCGAACACATCGACCCCGTCGGCGCACGCACCCGCACCGACTACAACGACCTACGCCACCCCACCCGCGTCATCGCCCCCGACGGCGCGATCACCACCTACCACTACGCCGACGACGCGGCCACCCTCACCGCGATCACCCGCCCCGACGGCGCCCGCATCGAAATCACCCCCCCCTCCCCCAACCGCCCCGCCACCGTCACCGACGTCGACGGCTCCACCCGCCACCAGGAATGGGACGACTACGGCAACCTGATCGCCACCGTCGACCACGCGTGCCTGCGCACCGAATACACCCACCACCCGACCGGCGCAGTCGCCACCGTCACCGAACCCACCGGCGCCACAACCGAAATCGAAACCGACCCCGCCGGCCTGCCGACCCGCATCACCGACCCCCACGGCAGCACCACCACCATCGAACGCGACCACTTCGGCCGCCCCGTCGCCGTCACCGACCCCCTCGGCACGACCACCCGCTACACCTGGTCCGGCGAAAGCAAACTACAACGCCGCACCGACCCCGACGGCCACCACGAAACCTGGGCCTACGACGGCGAGAACAACCTCATCGCCCACGTCGACCGCGCAGGCCACATCACCCGCTACCTCTACGGCACCTTCGACCTGCTCACCCAGCGCACCGACCCCGACGGGGCCGTCACCCGATACGAGTGGGACACCCAACGCCGGCTCACCGCCGTCCACAACCCCATCGGCGACACCTGGCACTACACCTACGACCCCGCCGGACGCCTTGCCGGCGAAACCGACTACAACGGCGCCGCCACCACTTACACCTACGACGCCGCCGGCCGCGTCGCCACTCTTACGCCGGCGACCGGTGTCACCCGCTATCGCACACACGACGCCCTCGGCCACCTCACCCACATCTACGCCGATACCGGGGAATGGCTTCACTGAGCCATTTTCATCCTGCATGGATCATGTTGGTAGCCAACAGGACTGAGCTGGGGTGCCTGCACTGGACACGAGGAAGCCCTTGGTAGAACGGCAGTCGACCAAGACATGCTGTACCCCAAGGGCTTCCGATGCTTTTCTACCGTTCCATGCTGCCGTTGTCACACCAGACCCTCGCATTCGTTGCCGGGGTCATCCGCCGCCACCGCCGCGCGATGGGCTCGGCGTGGCGCAAGCTCGCCCCAGGCCGCCAAGCCCTGCTCGTGCTCGCCCACCTACGCAAAGCTGAAACCTACGCCGCTCTCGGCGCCGGGTTCGACATCTCGACCACCACCGCATGGCGCTACGTCACCGAGACCGTGGAACTACTCGCAGCCCGAGCGCCGAAGCTCCGGATGGCTTTGCGGCAGGCCAAGGCCGACGGGCATGCCTACCTGATCATCGATGGCACCCTCATCCCGATCGACCGGGTCGCAGCAGACCGGCCGTACTACTCGGGCAAACACCGCAAGCACGGGATGAACGTACAGGTCATCGCCACCCCGGACGGCGACATCGTGTGGACCTCGGGTGCATTGCCCGGCAGCGTCCACGACTCGAAAGCGGCCTGGATCTGGCAGATCGTCCATGAGCTACACCGGTGCGGACTGATCATATTGGCGGACAAGGGATACCACGGAACTGCCGGCCTGCTCAGCCCGTACAAGGGGCGCAACAAGCCGGACTCACAGAAGCAGGCCAACCGCACTCATGCCCGGTTGCGGAGCCGCGGCGAACGCGCCATTGCTCAGATCAAAGCCTGGAAAATCCTCCACAAGCTACGCTGCTGCCCACACCGGACCGGACAACTGGTCAGCGCCATCCACGTGCTTCAAGACCGCGAACTCCGCGCCACCGCGCAAGGATGAAGAAGGCTCACTGTGGGGGCTGATAGACGACATGATCGACTACAACCGAGAAGACCACGAGGGCATGTTCAGTTACATCGCGGCTGCCCTCCGGGAATACGCAACATATCACGAAGAGGCGCGTCGATGTTCGATATGCGCCGCTTCGGGGCGGTACAACGTCAGCAGATGAGTTGTCTACCGGTCTATTCCCCGGACAGCAGCCGGTCACCGCCACATATGTCCGCACTGCGGCCGCAACGATCACCAGCTGGTCGGATTCCAGAAATTCGACGGCCCGGCGTCCTTAATACTGCAACGACACTCGCATGAGTCGATGCTGGTAGATCTGTGGTGTGGTGTTGGATCGTGCTGTGGCCGAGTTGGATTCGTTGATGACACGGGTCGGTGCCCGGTTCACCCGGTCCGAGCCACGGGCTCGGGCCCGGGAGTATGTTTCGGGGCTGGTGGCCGGGTTGGAGCGGAAGAACGGGTGGACTCTGGCCGAGCATGCCGGTGAGTCGGGTCCGCAGGGGATGCAGCGGCTGCTGCGCCGAGCGGACTGGGACGTCGACGGTGTCCGTGACGACGTGCGCGCCTATGTCGTGGAACGGCTCGGAGACCCCGAGGCGGTGCTGGCCGCCGACGAGACCGGATTCCTGAAGAAGGGCGTGCGGTCAGCGGGGGTGCAGCGGCAGTACTCGGGCACGGCGGGGCGGACGGAGAACTGTCAGATCGGGGTGTTCCTCGCGTATGCCTCGCCGCGCGGGCACGCGCTGATCGACCGGGAACTGTATCTGCCCGAATCCTGGACCAGCGACCGTGAGCGTTGCCAAGCCGCGGGTATCGCCGAGGAGGTCGGGTTCGCCACGAAACCACGGCAGGTGATCGCGATGCTGGCCCGAGCCCTGGACGCCGGGGTGCCGTTCGCGTGGTTCACCGCGGATGAGGCCTACGGCCAGGCCGGTTACCTGCGTGAGTGGCTCGAATCCCGCGACGTGTCCTATGTGCTGGCCACTCGCTGTGATCAGCGGGTGGCCACCCGCGCCGACCGTGTGGCCCGGGTCGACGAACTCGTCACCGAGTTCGCGGCCGGCACCTGGCAGCGGCTGTCGGTGGGTGCCGGTGCGCACGGACCCCGCGAATACGACTGGGCACGCCGCCAGATCGACGGGCCCTGGATTCGTGGACGCGGGCACTGGCTGCTGGCGCGGCGCTCGATCAGCGACCCCACCCGTATCGCCTACTACCTGTGTTACGGGCCGGCCCGCTCCCGCCTGGTGGATCTGGCGTTCACCGCCGGGTCGCGCTGGCATATCGAAGAAGCATTCCAGCAGGCCAAAGGCGAAGCCGGGCTCGATCACTACCAGGTCCGCAGCTACCGGGCCTGGTACGCCCACATCACCCTGTCCATGCTCGCCCTCGCCTGGCTGTCGGCGTCGAAAGCGATTGCCACAAAGGGGGATACACCGACACTGGTGAAGACATGATCGCTCTCACGCTACCGGAGATTCGACGCCTGCTCGTCGCCCTGGTCCTGCCCCGCCACCACGACCCCGGCCACGTCTGGGCCTGGTCACGATGGCGCCGCCGACGACAACACCAAGCCCGGCTATCCCACTACCGGCGACGAGGCCACCCACTCACCTGAGTGTCGTTGCAGTA
>NZ_JARWRU010000485.1 GCF_029867845.1 Nocardia farcinica
CCAGTATCTGGTTGAGCAACTCGTGATCGTAGATCAGGCAGGCATCCGTCCAGCCGATCTTGATCCGCGACAGCGGTGCGACAGCGGCGGCGCTGCCGAAGAATTTCAGCGGGTCCTGCCAGATGTCGAGGGCGTGCCCGATCAGCGGCTTGGCGTGGGGGACGAGCGGCGGTTTGGCGACCATGACGACTTCCTCACCAACGAAGCGATAGTGAACTGAAACTGCGGAACACGAAACCGCCGGGCAGTCGCTGCGGCGGTGCGCTCTCGTCGAAGGACGGCGGCGCCGGGATGGCGGCCAACAAGGTCTCCAGGGCGATGCGCGCCTCGGTGCGAGCCAGGTGCGACCCCATGCATCGGTGGATTCCGTGCCCGAATCCGATGTGGGCGTGTGCTTTCGGGCCTTCCAGCGCACCGTAGGCCCCGATCGCCAGATGCAGTCGGGAGCCGGCGGGAACGGTCACGCCGCGGATCTCCGTCGTGCGCTCGACCGTGCGCGGGGCGCTCTGCACCGAGGGATCGACGGCGAGCGTCTCCTCGATGAAATCCGGTACGGCTGTCGGATTGCCGCGCAATTCGAGCCATCGGCCGGACTCGACGAGCCGGGCGACGGCATTGCCGATGAGTCCAGAGGTCGTTTCGTGGCCCGCGGCGATCATGACCCGGATCGCCACGATGATGTCGTCCACATCGTGTACCGCGCCCGGCGTTCCGATCGCGTCGGCCATCTCCAGAATCAGGCTCGGGGTCCGATCCGCCCCTATCCGGGCGACCAGTTCGCGCACGTAGTTCTCGTAGATCCGCACGGATTCGGCCGCCTGGACCTGCATCTCGGCCGGCAGCGGCGCGACCTGCAGCGCCAGCCACAGATCGTTCCACTGCTTGACCTGTGCCCGATCGCCGTCAGGGATCCCGATGAGGTCGGAGATGATGCGGATCGGCAACGGGAACGCCAATCCCGCCATGACGTCGAATGTGTTGTGCGAGCGAATGTCGGCGCACAATTCGTCGGCGCACTCCTGAATGGCGGGGGCGAGTCGGTCGACCGCGGCGGGCGTGAACGGCCTGATGAACGTGCGACGAAATGCGGAATGATTCGGGGGCGCCTCGTTGAAAAGCGCGCCTCGATAGAAGAGGGTCTCTCGGAGAATTGCCTCGGCCTCTTCGCAGAGAGGGACCTGACCCTCCAGATTGTGGACGCTCGTGAAATCCTCGTGATTCTCGAATATTTCGAGAATCAATTCGGGGTCGGTGACCAGATAGTCGTTCGGGCCGACCGGTGAGAGCGGCGCTCCAGAATTCATCGACCGATAGATCGAATAAGGATCGACCATGAAATCTTCGAGTGTGACGGAATCTGACACGAAACGACCTCCATCTCCCGACATGCGGCGACGCACCGGGATAAGCGCAGGTGAAGTGGGTCTTGGTCGATGGGAATCGGATGCCGGGCAGAAACTCTTCGGCGGCTCGCGTTGCCGCCGTGATCTGCCTCTGCGGCATCGGGGTGATGTCGGAGACTGCTATCGAAGATTAGTCGCGAGATCGTTGCCGCGCAACTGGATTCGTTGATCTTCTCGAGCAGTAGGAGGTCGCTCGCGAGCCGTGGCGAGGTCTGTCCGGCGGTGGTATCCTCGACTCGGAGCGGGGCTTCAGAACGTTTCGGTAGTGCTAGAGCTGTTTCCAGGTCTCATCGTCCAGATCTCATCGAATCCGTTTACACCGCGGTCCGCCCGTCCCGCCGGCCGCACGATGCCGTCACCACGGGGGTGCAGTGGCTCACGACGTTTCCTCGCAATCTTTTCCGCCTGCCGATGCGGCCGATGACACGGTCTTCCGAAGACGCATTTCCGCGACCGAGGCGATGTGTTTCCCGATGCGAGATCTCGTGCCTCCGTACGCGATCCAGTACGAGCTGCGCGGCGAGGGCACGCTGACCGAGCCCGAGCTGCGCGGGGCTGTGGCCGCGGCCGCGCGGTGCCATCCGGGGGCGCGACTGCGACGAGCGGGCAGGTACTGGGTCGACAGCGGTGTCGCGCCGCCGGTGCGGGTGGTGGCAGGCCATCGGCTGCCCGACACCGTGCTCGACAGCGATCCGCTGCTCCGTCAGCCGGTGGGCGGCTCGCTGTCCGGCGAGGCGACCGTGGAGGTGGTCCTGCTCCCCGGACCGCCGATCACCCTGCTGTTCCGCGCGTTCCACGGGGTGATGGACGGTGCCGGGCTCGGCATGTGGATGTCGGACGTGTTCCGCGCGTTGCGTGGTGAGCGACCGCTGGGCGCGCCGGATGCCACGAACGACGAGGAGCTGGTCGCGCGGCTCGGCGCCAGGGGCACGCCGACCCCTTTGGTCCCGTTGTTCCGATCACCCGTCGGCCACGGTGTTCCCGCGAGCGGACAGCCCGCCTACCTCACGCGGGCGCGGGTGATCGAGTCCGCCCCGGCGGCGGTGGTGGCCAGAGTCGCGGCGATACTGGCGGCCAAGAGCGCATCGACGTCGCGCTTCATGGTTCCGGTCGACCTCCGACGCCACGACAGCGCGCTGCGTTCCACGGCGAACCTGTCGTTGCCGCTGTTTCTCGACGTCGAGCCGGGACAGCGGTGGTGGGAGGTCAACGCGCGCCTGCTGAACGGACTGCTCGAGCGCGCGGAACTGGACGAGATGTCGAGCACGGGGCTGTCCACGCCGCCGGATCTCGTCTCCCGGACGATGCAACGTCTCATGGGGCAGCTCGGCGCGCGGCTCGGGCGTAATCTCGTGTCGGGCTTGATATCCCACGTCGGCCGGTTCCGATCGGCCGAGCTGTCCGGCGCGGGCTTCGCCGCCCGGTCCCTGCGGGTGCTGCCGGTCCACACCTTGATGATTCCGTTGGGTGTGTTCATGGTGGAGACCGAGGCGGGTGTGAGTGTGTCGGTCTCGGTGCGCAACGGTCCCGGCGTGCCCGACCGGGTGGAGGCGCTGCTCGACGAGCTCGGCGCCGAACTGGGTCGTGCGGGCGTGGCCGCTCCCGCGCCGCGGGCGCCGTCCCCTCCGGCCGGCGGGCCGCCCGCCGTCGCCGGGCCGGACCTGCCGGATCTCGGTGACGCCACGGCGGTGTCGGTGTTCCGTTCCCTGGTGCGTCAGGCGCCCGACGCCGTCGCGGTGCGTGGGCCCGAAGGCGCGGTCCGCTACCGCGAGCTGGCCGCGCACGCCGAGCGCATCGCCGCCGAACTCGTGACGAGGGGCGCAGGCGCGGGCGAGGTGGTGGCCGTCATCGCCGGACGGACGCCGCGGGCGGTCGCGGCGCAGTGGGGAGTGCTGTTCGGCGGGGCCGCTTTCCTGCCGCTCGACCCGGCTCATCCGCCCGCGCGCGTGCGTGCGATCCTCCGGCGCGCCGGTGTGCGCCACTGCCTGGTCGAACGTGCGCACGTGGCGTTGGTGGGCGACGCCGCCGATGTCCTCGTGCTCGAGGAGATCCCGGACACCGCCCCCGACTCGCCGGTCCAGGCCGTCGTCGCTCCCGGCGACGTGGCCTACGTGACCTACACATCGGGCTCGACCGGCGAGCCGAAAGGGGTGGAGGTCACCCACAGGGGGATCGCGAGCTGGGCGCATTCGGCGCTCCGCTGGTACGGCCTTGGGCCGGGACGGGCCTTCTGTCACCATCACACCCCAGCCGCCGATCTGGCCTGCATCGCCTTCTTCGGTGCGCATCTGTCGGGCGCCGCGCTGGTCCTCGTCCCGGAGGAACTCGATCATCTCGCGATCAGGCGGATGTTGACGGAATCGGGGGCCGACACAGTGCTGTTCACGCCGAGCCTGGCGCGCGTGGTGGTCGATCTGGCCTTCACACCCGCACCGATGCGCACGGTGATCCTCGCGGGTGAACAGCTCGATCGGCGCCTGGCCGCGGCGGTCCGCCGCTTCTTCGGGCCGGACACGACACTGGTGAACAGCTACGGCCCCGCCGAGCTGACCCTGGTGTGCACCAATCACGTCATCGACGACGCGGCAGACGACGAGAGCGGCGCGGTGCCCATCGGCACGCCGTCGGCCGGCACGTCGGTGTATCTCTTCGACGCCGAGGAGCGGCCGGTCCGGCCGGGGGAGTGCGGCGAGATGTACATCGGCGGACCGCAGGTGGCGCGGGGCTATCTGAACGCTCCCGAGGCCACGGCGGCGCGCTTTCTCACGCTGGAGGACGGCTGCCGCGTCTACCGGACGGGTGACTCGGCCGTCCTCGCGCCCGATGGCCGGCTGGTCTTCGTCGGACGGGTGGACGACCAGATCAAGATCCGCGGATTCCGTGTCGAACCGGAAGAGGTACGCGCGGCGGTGGAGACTCACCCCGGGGTGCGGCACGCCGCTGTCGTGGCACGTCGTCGCGGCGAGGGGGATGTGCTGACGGCCTTCGTCGTGAGCGACATCGACATCGGCGCCGGTGAACTGCGGGAGTTCCTCGCCGCGCGGTTGCCCGCGCACATGATCCCGGCGCTGGTGCGACGAGTGGACGCGCTGCCGCGCAACGCGAACGGCAAGCTCGACCGCGCGGCCCTCGCCCTGGAGGATGACCAGGGTGCCGATGACCAGGCTGCCTCGGCGACGACCGCCACGGGCGCGCCGAGCGTTGCCGAGCGGGTGACCGCCATCTGGTGCGAGGCACTCGGTGTGGCGCCGGCGAGCCTTGGGCCCGACGCCGACTTCTTCGACCACGGCGGCGACTCGCTGTCGGCGGTGCGAATGCTCGCCGACGTCGCGGGACTGACCGGGGGCGCCGACGCGTCTTTCCTCACGACCGTGCGCGCGGGCCCGCTGACGCTCGGGCGGGTCTGCGAGGCGGTGCGGTGTGCCTCCCCCTGAGCCGAGCCACCGATGACGCGCCGACGCCCGTCCCTCAGTGGCGTGGGCGCAGGGCGGCGAACTCGTCGGTGACGCGCAGGCCGGAGTCGGTGAAGCGGTGGACGGCGGCCGGGCGCCCGCCCGCGCGGCCGGGGGCGGCGGTGTCACCGGTCGGGACGATCACCCTGCGGCGGTTGAGTACTCGCTGGAGATTGGTGGTGTCCACGTCGTATCCCAGTGCGGCACAGTAGATCTCGCGCAGCACCGACATGGTGAAGGTCGCGGGCGCCAGGGCGAAGGCGATGTTGGTGTAGGAGAGTTTGGCGGCCAGGCGGGTGCGGGCGTGCTCGACGACGGTGCCGTGGTCGAAGGACATGCGCGGCAGCGCGGAGACCGGGTGCCAGGCGGTGTCCTCGGGCAGTTCTGGTTCGGCGGTCAGGGGGACCAGGCCCAGATAGGCCGAGGCGATGCGGCGCGGGCCCGGCACGCGATGCGGGTCGCTGAAGACCGACAGCTGTTCGAGGTGGGCCAGTTCGCGCACGTCGACCTTCTCGGCGAGCTGGCGGCCCGCGGAGGTGTCGAGGTCCTCGTCGTCGCGCAGCCGGCCGCCGGGCAGTGACCAGGTGCCTTTCTGCGGGTCGAGGGCGCGCTCCCACAGCAGAACGGCCAATTCCGGGCGGTCGGTACCCCGCTGCGCCCCAGTAACGCGGGTCACATCACGCTGACCTGCGGATTCTCTGCCGGGGAAGCGGCGAACCTGGAACACCGCGGTGAGCGTTTCGTGAACAGTGTTACTATGGGCCACGTTTTCGATTGTAAGTCGAAAACCTGGTTTGGTGCGAATCGCAGCGTCGCGTGACAGGGAGCCGGCGCAGGCGGTCGCACGAGGAAGGGAGCCGTCATGGCGACAACAGATGTGCAGCCCGCGCCTGCGCTGATGGAACAGGTGGTCGACGGGCCCACCGGGTACGCCGGTGTGGCGGCGACGCCCGAGTGGGCCGAGGAGATCCGTCGCCTGGCCCGCGAGCGCAACGCGACGATCCTGGCGCACAACTATCAGCTGCCCGAGATCCAGGACATCGCCGACCACGTCGGCGACTCGCTGGCGCTCTCGCGGATCGCGGCCGAGGCGCCCGAGGACACCATCGTGTTCTGCGGCGTGCACTTCATGGCCGAGACCGCGAAGATCCTCAGCCCGGAGAAGACGGTGCTGATCCCGGACGCGCGGGCAGGCTGCTCGCTGGCCGACTCCATCACCGCCGACGAGCTGCGCGCCTGGAAGGCGGAGTTCCCGAACGCGGTCGTGGTCTCGTATGTGAACACCACCGCCGAGGTCAAGGCGCTCACCGACATCTGCTGCACCTCCTCCAACGCCGTCGACGTGGTCGCCTCCATCGACCCGGCCCGTGAGGTGCTGTTCCTGCCCGACCAGTTCCTCGGCGCGCACGTCAAGCGGGTCACCGGCCGGGAGAACATGCACATCTGGGCGGGCGAGTGCCACGTGCACGCCGGCATCAACGGCGAGGAGCTGACCGAGCAGGCCCGCACCCACCCGGACGCCGAGCTGTTCGTGCACCCGGAGTGCGGCTGCGCCACCTCGGCGCTGTACCTGGCGGGCGAGGGGTCGTTCCCGGCCGACCGGGTGCACATCCTGTCCACCGGCGGCATGATCGACGCCGCCAAGGCGGCCACGTCCAGCCAGGTGCTGGTGGCCACCGAGGTCGGCATGCTGCACCAGTTGCGCAAGGCCGCGCCCGGCATCGACTTCCAGGCGGTCAACGACCGGGCCTCCTGCCCCTACATGAAGATGATCACCCCGGCCGCGCTGCTGCGCTGCCTGGTCGAGGGCGCCGACGAGGTGCACGTCGACCCGGAAACCGCGGCGCTGGGCCGCAATTCGGTGCAGCGGATGATCGAGATCGGCAACCCCGGCGGCGGTGAGTGAACCGTCGCTGACGGTTGGACGGTGCGCGACGCGAGCCCCCGCGGCGACGCGCTCGCGTACCCGAACCCGCACGCGATGTCTGCGGCGGGAGCTCGGAGCGAAAGGCACGAGAACATGACGGCTCCGGCGAGGATCGACTGGGAGGCCACGGCCGACCTGGTGGTGATCGGCGGCGGCGTGGCGGGACTGACGGCGGCGCGCACCGCCTCGCTGCGCGGGCTGCGGGTGCTGACCCTGAGCAAGGGCGGGCCCACCGACACCTCCACGCAGTACGCCCAGGGCGGCATCGCGGTGGTCGCCCCGCACGGCGACTCGGTGGCATCGCACGTCCGGGACACGGTGGAGGCGGGCGGCGGGCTCTGCGACGAGAGCGCCGTGCGCTCCATCGTCGAGGGCGGCCGGGCCGCGATCGACGCGCTGACCGATCTGGGCGCGGTCTTCGACCTCGGCCGCGACGGGCAGATCTCCCGCACCAGGGAAGGCGGGCACAGCACCAGGCGCATCATCCACGCGGGCGGTGACGCCACCGGCGCGGAAGTGCAGCGGGCGCTGAACGCCGCCGGGCTGCCGGTGATCTTCGGCGCGGCGGCCTGCGAGGTGGTCACCGGCCCGCACGGGGTGCAGGGCGTGATCGCGGTGTCGGACAAAGGATTCGGCGTCATGCACACCCCGGCCGTGCTGCTGGCGACCGGGGGCCTCGGTCAGCTCTTCGCGTTGAGCACGAATCCGCCCGGGGCGACCGCCGACGGTGTCGCGCTGGCGTTGTGGGCGGGCGCCGCGGTGGCGGATCTGGAGTTCGTGCAGTTCCACCCGACGGTGCTGCACACCCCCGGCGGCCTCGGCCGTCGCCCGCTCATCAGCGAGGCGGTGCGCGGCGAGGGCGCTGTCCTCGTCGACGGCACGGGCCGGTCGGTGACCGCGGGCGTGCATCCGCGCGGTGATCTCGCCCCGCGCGACGTGGTGTCGAAGGCGATCGCGGCCAGGATGCGCGAACTCGGCACCGACCACGTGTACCTGGACGCCCGCGCCATCGACGGGTTCGCCCAGCGCTTCCCGACCATCACCGCCTCCTGCCTGGCCGCGGGCATCGACCCGCGCGCCGACCTCGTCCCGGTGGCCCCGGCCGCGCACTACCAGTGCGGCGGCGTGGTGACCGATCCGCACGGGCGCACCGGCGTACCGGGGCTGTACGCGGCGGGCGAGGTGGCGCGCACCGGGCTGCATGGGGCCAACCGCCTGGCCTCCAACAGCCTGCTGGAAGGGCTCGTCGTCGGCGAGCGGGTCGGCGCGGCCGCTGTCGAGCGCCGCGACGTCCCCGCCGAGGTGACCGAGATCCGCCCCCACGCCATGCCTCGAGTGGATCGGACCGCCCTCCAGCAGGTCATGACCACGCACGCCTCGGTGGTCCGCGACGGCGAGGGGCTGGCCGAGGCGAGCAGGCGGCTGGAATCGGCCGTGCTGCGCGACCTGTCCGATCGCTACTCCCGCGCACGCGCCGCGGCGAGCGAATCCTGCTCGAACGCGACGCAGACGGCGGCCAGGCGGATCGCGGACCTGGAGGACGGCGCGCTGACCCTGACCGCGCGGGTGCTGCTGCTCGCCGCTGCCGCGCGCACCGAGAGCCGCGGCTGCCACACCCGGACCGACCATCCGGCTACCGATCCGGCTCTGCGGCGTCCGCTGGCCATCCGGCTCGACCCCGACGGTCGCCCCGACCTGCTGGAGACGGCGGACACGCCCAGCCTGATCGATCTGATCGGCCTGAGCGAGCTGTCCGGGTTCGCGGAACTGCCCGAACCACCGGCCGCCGATCCGGGCGGCCCCCAGCTCGCGGCCGTCCCGTGACACGGCCCGCCGACCACGAGAACAGGAGTGCACCCATGACCCTGGACGCCGCGCTGGATCGCGACGCCGTGCTCGCCCTCATCCGCACCGCGCTGGACGAGGACCTGCGTTACGGGCCCGATGTGACCACGAACGCCACCGTCCCCGCCGACGCCGTGAGCAAGGCCGCGGTGGTCTCCCGCAAGCCGGGCACCGTCGCGGGCATCGACGTCGGCCTGCTGGTGCTCGACGAGGTCATCGGCGCGGGGGCCTACGAGATCACCGACCGGGTGCCCGACGGCACCAGGGTCGAGCCGGGGCAGTCGGTGCTGGGCCTGGTCGCGCCCACCCGCGGCCTGCTGACCGCCGAGCGCACCATGCTCAACCTGCTGTGCCACCTCTCGGGCATCGCCACCGCCACCGCCGCCTGGGTGGACGCGGTCGAGGGCACCGGATGCGCCATCCGCGACAGCCGCAAGACCCTGCCCGGCCTGCGGGCGCTGCAGAAGTACGCGGTGCGCGTCGGCGGCGGCGTCAACCACCGGATGGGACTCGGCGACGCCGCGCTCATCAAGGACAACCACGTGGTCGCCGCGGGCTCGGTGGTCGCGGCGCTGCGCGCGGTGCGCGAGCTGGCCCCCGACATCGCCTGCGAGGTCGAGGTGGACAGCCTCGAACAGCTCGACGCGGTGCTGGCCGAGAATGTGGAACTGGTGCTGCTGGACAACTTCCCGCTGTGGCAGACCCAGGCCGCCGTGCAGCGGCGCAATGCCGTCGCGCCGCAGACGAAGCTGGAGTCCTCCGGCGGGCTGACCCTGGACATGGCCGCGGACTACGCGCGCACCGGCGTCGACTACCTGGCCGTCGGCGCGCTCACCCACTCGGTCGCCGTGCTCGACCTCGGCCTGGACATGTAGAAGGGCTGGGACGCAGGATCGGAGGGCATGGGGTCGGAGGACGCGGGGTCAGAGGGCGCGGACCATCGTCAGCTGGTGCAGTTTCGCGCCCTCGAAACGCGGCCCGGGAATCACCGGCCGCTCACCGTGTGCGCTGAAACCCCTCTTCTCGAAGAAGGCCACGGCCCTGCGGTTCTCGACGACCGTCTGCAGGTGGCAGCCCGGTGATCCCGCGGCCTCGGCGTGCGCGAGGAAGCGGTCGACCAGCGCGGCGGCGGCTCCGGTGCCCCGCGCCTCCGGGGCGACATTGATGTGCAGGTGGGACGGCCAGCGCGGGTCGGTGAACTCCCACGTCGCCGGCTGCCCGCGCAGCTTGGCCACCAGGGCATCGGCCACGGCGCGCGCGAAGAAGGCGACGGCGCCGCGGCGGCGCAGCAGCCCGTACCGGCGGATGGCCTGGTCGATGCGCTCCTCCTCGCCGGGGAAGGCGGCGCTGTCCACGCATCCGGTGAGGTAGCCGACCAACGTGCCGTCCTCGGCGGCGGCGACGAACAGGGATTCCGGCTCGCGATCGAGATAGGGGTAGAGGTACACGGCCGCCTCGGATTCCGGGTCGCCCCAGAGATCGTCGGTCGGCGAACCGGCGCCTGCCCGGACGAACAGCGCGCGCAGGGCGGGGCGATCGGCTTCGGATGCCTGGCGGATCTCCATCGATTCACCCTAACCAGGGATTGCCGCGCGGCGGGCGAATCCGGCTGCCGGCGAGTACTTTCCGAGTGCTGTCGCGCCGTGGGGCGTCCGTCGCCGCGAGCCGGTCAGGCGGTGAGTTCGCGTTCCAGCGGGGTGCGGAAGCGGGGGATGGTGCGCATGTCGCCGAACCATGCCCCGATGCGCTCCGCCTCGGCCGCGACCTGTGCTTCGGCCTCGGCGCCGATGTCCTCGAGCAGGCGGAAGGCGATCTCGCCCGAGCGGCGCTGGGCCCAGCCGCCGACGATGCGTCCGTCCCACCAGACGGAGGGGCCGATGTTTCCGTTGCGGTCGAACAGGGCGCCGGCGTGCGGGCCGAGGAACCAGTCGCGGGACTGCCAGGCCATCGGCGTGGGGTCCAGCGCGGGCAGCAGGGCCGCCGCCGGTGCGACGGCCGGTGTGGGCTCGAGGTCGTCGGCGAGGACGACGCCGGGCGTGCCGTCCAGATCCACCTCGGTCACATCCAGCCGCGACAGCGCCGAACGCACGTGCGCCACAGTCCAACCCGTCCACCACTTGATGTCCGAGACGGGGGCGGGGCCGAAGGCCGCCAGCCAGCGGCGCACGACCTCCGCCCTGGCCTCGTCGGCCGGGACGTCGGGGATGCCGTCGGGCAGCCAGGTCTCGATCGGCTCCCAGCTGTACTGGCTGCTCGCCCAGGTGCCGTTGGGCCTGCCGCGCACGATCCGGCCCTCGGCGCCGAGGACGACCAGCATCCAGGTGGTGATGTTGGTCGGCTTCGAATAGGACTTGCCCGGCGCGGCGTCCACGGCCGTGCGCAGGCGCGGCACGGCCCTGCTCAACTGCGCGCCGGTGGCCGCGCCGAGATCCAGTAGGGCGTCGTGGGTTTCGCGCTCCACCTCCGCCCACCAGGCGGCGACATCACCCGCCACCGCCCCCGACTGCTCGATCAGCTTGCAGTAGGTGCGGCGCTGCTTGACCGCCAGCGCGTCGGTGACCGAGGAGCGCAGCGCACCGAGCAAGTCCACCGGCGCCACGAACATGGTGCGGCGCATGGCGAGCAGGCGCACGAGGGCGCGGTCGTCGTAGAGGGTGCGCTCGATGTCGGCCGGTTTCACCGTCGCGGACCGGGCGGCGACCGAGAGGTACACCGTCGCGGGGTCGGTGGCGTGCAGGACGACCAGGGATCGCACGATCGCGGGGACGTCGTCGGCGTCCGGCGCGGTGCGCGCGGCCGCGTGCAGGCGGTGGCGCTCGACCAGGCGAGCTCGTCGTTCCTCGGTTCCGATCGAACGCATGTGCGGATTCTAGCCACTTCAGGCGCGAGTGGCCCGACGTCGCCCGGAATTGCGTTGTTGGTATGTATGTACCAATTGCGTGATACGGTCGTATCACTATCAGAGATGGAGGGGAACATGCCCGGACTCGGACACTTCACCGACGAGGCGGCCAGGGCCGACTTCCTGCGCGCCCACGACGCCATCGCGGCGCGCTGGCCGGTGCCGTCGACCGAACTCGAGATCGCGACCACCTACGGCACCACGCGGGTCCGCCGATCGGGGACGGGCACGGGCGTGCCGCTGCTGCTGTTGCCGGGAATCGGCGGCAACGGGCTGTTCTGGGCGCCGTTCGTCGAGGAGCTGTCCCGCGATCGCGTCGTCTTCGCCAGTGATGTCATGGGGTGGGCGGGTCGCGGGGAGCAAACCGCGCCCATGCTCGACGAGGGCGATGTCGCCGAGTGGGGAGCCCAGCTCGTCGAAGCGCTCGGCCTCGACCGGGTGCACCTGGTCGGGTACTCGCAGGGCGGCTGGCTGGCCGCGGTGATCGCCACCGGCCGCTGCGACCGGCTGTCCGGGGTGAGCCTGCTCGAACCGGCCCCGGCCACGCTGGCCCGCCCGTCGTGGAAGGTGTTGCGCAAGTTCCTCTTCGCCGGAATCCGGCCGACCCGGGCCAAGATGGAGAAGTTCAACCGCTGGCTGTCGCCGACCATCCGCCTCTCCGAAGACGAGTGGGCGATGACCCTGGCGACCTTGAAGTTCCGGCCCGCCGTGCCGTGGCCGCAGCCCTTGTCCGCCGAACGCTTCGCCGCCCTCGGCGCGCCGCTGCAGGTTCAGTTCGGCGCCGACACGGTCGTCCACGACGCGCAGCACGCGGCGCGGCTGGTGCGCGAGCGGGTGCCCTCGGCCCAGATCGAGATCCATCCCGGCGTCGGGCACGACATGCTCTGGGCCGCGCCGCAGCAGGTGATCCCGCGCCTGCTCGCCTTCGCCGACGAGAGCGCTGCGGCGCCTCGTAGAGCCACCGCTGAGCACAGCGCCTCCGCCGAGCGCAGCGCCTCCGCCGAGCGCAGTGCCTCCGCTGAGCGCAGTGCCTCCGCCGAGCGCAGTGCCGCCACGGAGCGGAAGGGGTTGTCCGAACGCAGCTGACGCGTCGAGCCGGACGGTTCGGGGAGGCGTCAGGCGGGAAGGTCGAGGACCGGGGGGATGTTCAGGGCGGCGCAGGCCTCGCGGACGGCATGGATCTCGGCGAGGTCGAGCTTGCCGTCGGCGTTGGCGATCATGACGCCGATCTGGACGACGGCGTGGGCCTGGTCGGGCTTGCCCGCGACCTTGGTGATCTGCTGCATGAGGTGGGTCTTGCCGAACGCGGGGTCGGCCAGAACGCGGTCGCAGTTGGAGTCGAACAGCAGGCGCAGTTCGTCGGCCGGGAAGGCGTCGAGAGCGGGCTCGGTGGAGATCAGGTTCGCCACCCGCATGCGCTCACCGGGGTCGATGGTGCCGTCCGCGGCGGCGACGAGGGCGCACATGCCCATCACCGCGTCGCGGAAGGCGCCGCCGCGGAATTCGTTCTTCTTCTCCATCAACTGCTTGCGCCACTGCGGAGCCTTGTCGGCCAGGTCGAGCAGGCGGGAGATGTTGTTGGCGTTGTGGAAGAGTTTGTTGATGAAGGACATGTCAACTCCCGCGAGCAAGGCCGGAACGCGGACGACTCGTTCCGGCGGACGCTGGCGAAGGTAGCAGATCGGCCGGGTCGCGCGTGCTGTGAGCGGGGCGGAATAGCGAGGTTCCCCGGTGGGGTTGTCGCAGGAGTGAGCGACACCGAATCGAGGTCTCCGATGGACGAATCCGTGGATCGCAGTTACCGCTGGAAGGGCGAGGATCTGGATCTGGACGGCTATCTGGGGCGGATCGGATTCACCGGTGAGCGCGCGCCCACCGTGGCGACCCTGCGCGAACTGGTGCACCGGCACACCACGACCCTGCCGTTCGAGAACCTGGAGGCGCTGTTCGGGCGGCCGGTTCCACTGGGGCCCGCCGAGGTGCAGGAGAAGATGATCCGGCGCAGGCGCGGCGGGTACTGCTACGAGAACGTCGCGCTGCTGGCGGCCGCGTCGGAACGGCTCGGCTTCGGCGTGACCGGGCTCAGCGCGCGCGTCACCCTCGGGGCGGTCCCGGTGCGGCCCGCGACGCACGCGCTGGTCCGGGTGACCACGGCCGAGGACGAGCGGGTGTGGATCTGCGATGTCGGCTTCGGCCAGGGACCTGCGGAACCGTGGGAGCTGGTGGCGCGCCCGGACGAATTCCTGCTGGGCCACTGGCGTTTCCGTTTCGAGCGCCGCGAGGATGCGCTCGGCGGCGACCTGTGGGCGCTGCACCAGTTCGGCAGGGACGGCTGGGTCGAGCGGCACACCTTCACCACGAACCCGCAGTATCGCATCGACTTCGAGGTCGGCAACCACTTCGTCGCCACCTCGCCGCGCTCGCCGTTCACCATGCGCCCGTTCGTCCAGCGATTCCTGCCGGACGTGCGGCACGTCCTCGACGGCCACATCCTCAGCGCCGAACGGCCCGACGGCACCGTCGACTCCCGCGAGCTGGCCACCGCCGAACTGCCCGCGGTCCTGAAGGAGGTCTTCGACATCGAGCTGTCCGACGCCGACGCCCACGCGCTGACCACGGGAGCGTGGATCGAGCGCTACCGGCAGGCGCGAGCGGCGGGCTAGGCGCTCGTGCGCGCGGTCCCACTCCGGTAGGCGGGGCCGCAGCGGCGGATCCACCACGCCCTGGCCGCCGCCGGGGCCGCGACGCGCACCTTGCGGGCCGCGCCGACGGCGGCCCGGCGCGCGAAGACGTTGTGGTCGAGGTACTCGATGCGGTCGAGGATCTCCGAGTACAGGGTGAACGCGGTGGCCACGCACGGCTGCGCCCAGGGCGAGAGCATGCCGATGCCCTGCGCTGCCTCGCGGTAGACCGCGCGGGTGGTGGCCACCTGCTCGGCCAGGGCGGCGCGGACCCGGGAATCGGCCATGCCGTTGGCGCGGCACCACATGAGCCGGTCGCGATCCACCTCGAAGGCGGCGAGTTCGTCGGCGGGCAGGTAGATCCTGCCGCGGTCGAGATCCTCGGCGACATCGCGCAGGAAGTTGGTGAGCTGGAAGGCGTCGCCGAGCGCGGCCGCGAAGGGCGCCGCCTCCTCCCGGTCGGTGACTGTGCCCAGCACCGGGAGCAGTTGCAGGCCGATGACCTGGGCGGAGCCGTAGGTGTAGCGCTGCAGGGCGGCGCGGGTGGGGTAGTCGCGCAGCAGCAGGTCCATGCGCATGGAGTCGAGGAACGCCGAGAACAGCGCGGGGTCGATCGCGTAGCGGTGCACGGTGTCGGCGAGGGCGAGCGCCACCGACTCGCCCTCGGACGGCGTGGCGGCCGTTCGCGGCTCGACCCGGGTGCGCTCGCCGGGGGGAGGGGGACCGAAGAGGCTCACGACGGGCGCCGGGCCGGAGCTCGGCTCGACCGGCTGGACGCCGCCGCCCGCGAGGGCTCCGGCGAGGAGGCGTTCGGCTTCGGCGATGCGGCTCTCGACGGCCTCGGGACGGCTGTCCCCGCCCGGCAGATCGACGAGATCGTCGACGTAGCGGGCGAACCCGTAGAGGGCGTGGACGGCCGGTCGCCGCCCCGGCGGCAGCAGCCTGGTCGCCAGGAAGTAGGTGCGCCCGTGTGCCGCGTTGAGCGCCCGGCAGCGCGTATAGGACTGCCGCAGAACGGGATCGACGATTCCGGCGGCGGTGAGTTCACGCTGCGTCATGGCGGGCCTTCCTCGGGACGGTGACCGTGCGGGCGGCGCCCACACCGGTGATGCGGACGGCGGCGAGCCGGCCGGAGATCAGTGCGGTGGGCACGCCGACGCCGGGAGTGGTCCCGGAACCGGCGAGCACCGCGTTGTCGACGAAGCGCGGGAAGTTGTTC
>NZ_JARWRU010000486.1 GCF_029867845.1 Nocardia farcinica
AATCGGCGCTGTCTCCGGTGTGCTCGAGGTCTGGGAAGGTTCAGCCTTTAACTGAACACTGGTGTTAGATTAATGACGCAGCGCACACCGATGTCAAGCTTGCGGTGGTGGCGCACCACGGTCACCGCCGTCGTCCTGTGAGGTTGCACCATGCCCAGCTCGTCCGACACCGCCGAGATCGAGGCCGCCGAGCCCGAGGCGGAACCGCGCCCGTCCGGCTCGGCAGCCGACGACGCGGCCGAGATCACCGGCGATCGGGGCGACGACGCGAGCGCCGGGACCACACCCGCCGGGATCACACCGAGGACGGCCCGCCGCGGCCGACCGCCGCAGAGCCGACGGCAGGCGGAGCAGGTGCGCACTCGCATCGTCCGGGCGGCCGCGGAGGCCTTCAGCCGACACGGTTCTCGCGGCATCACCGTCGCCCGCATCCTCGAGCAGGCGGGTCTGGCCCGGCCGACGTTCTACCGCTACTTCGGCAACACCGAGGAACCGTTGCACGTGCTGTTGACCGAGTCCAACGAGCGCCTGACCGGCGGCATCCGGGCCGCCCTGCGCGCCTGTTCGGAGCCGGTCCCGCTGGCCATCGGCCTGATCGACGCCTATCTGGGCTGGGCGCGCGGCCACGGTCGCATGCTCGGCCCGTTGTTCGCCGAGTTCCACGACCCGAACTCGATCGTCTCCGGCTACCGCGAGCGCGCCCTCGACGACATCCGTGCCGCCGTCCGGGAGAAGTTCGCCGAGCTGGACCGGCCCGCCCCCGCGCCGCTGGAACTCGACGCGGCGCTGCACCTGTGCGAGTACCTCGTCTTCCGCATCTCCGCCGACGGCGAACCCACCCCCGAGGTCGTGGCGGACGCGCGGCTCACCATGATCCGGTTCCTCGTCCTCGTCCTCGGCACGCGCGCCGATATGGCGGCCGCGCTGCCGGTCGGCGGCTCGTTCCCCACCGGACCTACCGGAGTCGGAAGTTCGGCTACGTCGTCGACCCGTCGACCTGACACCGCCGACCACAGTCGAGCCGTTCGCTGACAGGTTTCCGCTCCGGCGCTGGATGGTCTGGCCATCGGCGCCGAGGTCGGAGCCCGGCGCGGCCGGCGAACGTCGGCTACCGGTTGTTCTCCGGGAAGGGGGTGAGAGTGACCAGGCCGTCGGAGGCGGTGGCGACGGTGCTGCCGTCCGGGCTGTAGGCGGCGACGTCGACCTGCCCGGCGGGGCCTTCCGCGAGCCTGCCCTCGACCACTGGGCCGTCGGCGGTGTCGCGGACCACCACGGCGCCCTCGAAATAGCCGGTGGCGATGAGGGACTTGCCGTCGGGGGCGAAGGTGATGCCGAAGACGGCGTCGGGGAAACCGAGTTCGCCGAGCAATCTGCCGCTGGCAGCCTCCCACAGGCGCAGGGCGCCGTCGAAGTCGCCGGTGGCCATGACGGCGCCGTCCGGGGAGAAGGCGATGGCGTTGACGTTGCCGGTGTGCCCGTGTTCGAGGCGACGGACCTGGCGGAAGGTGGTGGTGTCCCAGACGAGCAGGTAGTCATCGGTGCCCGCGGT
The DNA here is from genome assembly GCF_029867845.1 of Nocardia farcinica. GTDB lineage: Bacteria > Actinomycetota > Actinomycetes > Mycobacteriales > Mycobacteriaceae > Nocardia > Nocardia farcinica_A. Next base: position 1,550 of record NZ_JARWRU010000486.1, read on the forward strand.
CGCGAGCCGGTCGGCGGCCGGGTTGAACGCGACGGCGAGGACGTTGCCCCGGTGGCCGGTCAGGGTGGAACCGACCTGCCTGCCGGTGGAGGTCCTGCCGACGACCACGTCCCCGGGCGCGGTGCCGGTGGCGATCAGGTCGCCGGTGCGGTCGAAGGCCACCGTGTAATCGTTGTCGCCGCTGATCAGCTCGCCCAGTGAGGCGCCGGTGCCCGGGTCCCACAGGGTGACCCGACCGTAGTCGCCCTCGCAGTCGCACAGCACCGCCAGTACGTCCCCGTCGGGACTGAACCCGATCTCGGACACCCCGCCGGACAGCGGGATCGCCGGGTGGACCATCTCGCCCGTGCCCGGGTCGTAGAAGTTCACCTCCCCGTCGCCCGCCACCGCCAGCGTCCCGTCGGCCGGGTCGAAGGCGATCGCCTCGCCCGGGACCGCGAAGACGCCGCTCCCCGACGAATCCGCCGCCCCGCCCTCGGACCCGAGCAGCAGCCACGCGCCTGCACCCGCGCCCACCAGCGCGACGACCACGGCGATCACCGCCGCGGGCAGGATCCAGCCGGCGTGACGGCCCGCTGCCGCGACCTGGCCGGAGGCGCCGATCGCGGGCCCGGGCCGGTACTGCGGGACGGCTGCGCCCGTCGCCTCCCCCTCGTCGGGAAGCCACAGCTGCCACCCCTCGGGGATCGGCCACGCGGGGTCGGGCACCCATCCCGGCTCGGGCTGCCGGCCGGGCGGTGGGGCGGGCCAGCCGGGCGGTGGGTTGAACCGCATCCGCGTTACCTCCTACAGACATGGGCCGACCGCGGGTCGGGAGCGCAGCAGCACTGGCAACCCGGCCATTTCGGGCAGACCTGTCCGCGACGGCCACCATACCGTCGCGATCGGTCGGTTTCTGTCGGTGGAACGACCGACGCCGCGGCGGAGACGAGGGGTATGCGCCGCCCGGAGCGCGTGTGACGCGCACCCCTATGCTGTCCGCGGCGGACGACGGCGCTCCAGGGCGCGTCGGCCGGTCAATCCCTGCAGTCACGACAGATTTTCGGAGGACACCCCATGCGCGTGCTCGTCACCGGCGCCAATCGCGGAATCGGAGCCGCGATCGCCGGCCACCTCGTCGCCGAAGGGCATACCGTCTGGGGTACGCACCGGGGGTCGACGGTGCCCGAGGGTGTGCGCGGCGTGGAGTGCGATGTCACCGACGACGCCTCGGTCGACGCCGCGTTCACCCACATCGAGAAGACCGACGGCCCGATCGAGGCCGTGATCGCCAACGCGGGCATCACCGACGACACCCTCATCATGCGCATGGACACCGCGCAGTTCAGCCGCGTCATCGACACCAACCTGACCGGCGTGTTCCGGGTGATCAAGCGCGCGACCCGCAACATGGTCCGCAACCGGCTCGGCCGCATCGTCATCATCGGCTCGGCCTCGGGCCTGGCCGGCATGCCCGGTCAGGTGAACTACACCGCCGCCAAGGCGGGCGTGGTGGGCATCGCGCGCTCGCTGGCGCGTGAGCTGGGTTCGCGCAACATCACCGCCAATGTGATCGCGCCCGGCTTCACCGAGACCGACATGGCGGCCGGGGTCAACGAGAAGGTCACCGAGATCGCGTTGCAGGCCATCCCGCTCGGTCGTTTCGGCAAGCCGGAGGAGGTCGCGGCCACCGCGGCGTTCGTGATCACCCCCGGCGCTTCCTACATCACCGGCACGGTCATCAATGTGGACGGCGGCATCGGCATGGGTCACTGACCCGCACCGGCCCGGCGCAACACGGCACCGAAATTCTAGAACCTGTTCTAGTGTGGAGTCATGGTGAGCCGGGACCGGACCGGTCCCCCGACCGGGAGAGAGTGAACGTGCCTGTTGCCCTGACCGCCGACCAAGCGGCCCTGGCGGAGAGCGTCGGCGGTTTCGCCGCGCGCCACGCCACCCGCGAGTACACCCGGAAGAACAGCGAGGGGCTGCGCGGCGGCGAACTGCCGTCGTTCTGGGACGAACTCGTCGCCACCGGCCTCAACGGCGTGCACCTGCCGGAGAGCGTCGGCGGCCAGGGCGGCTCGCTCGACGAGGTCGCCGTGGTGATCGCCGAGTTCGGCAAGGCGCTGCTGCCGGGCCCGCTGCTGCCCAGCGTGGTCGCAGGCGCCGTGGTGTCGGGCGCGCACACCGACGAGCCGGCCGAGGCGGCCCTGCGGCGCTTCGCCGCGGGCGCCACCGGCGCGATCGTCACCCCCGACCACGGCGTCACCCTCGACGGGCAGGCGCTGACCGGCACGACCGGCCTGGTACTCGGCGCCCGGGCCGCGCAGATCCTCGTCGTCGCGGCGGGCGGCCGCTGGTTCCTCGTCGACACCGACACCAAGGGCGTCACCGTGACAGCCGAGCCCGCCGCCGACCTCGGCCGCGACCTCGGCAGGATCACCTTCGACAACGCCGCCCCGGACGCCGAACTGACCGGCATCGACAGCGAACGCGCCACCGACCTGCTGGTCGCCTTCCTCGCGGCCGAGGCGGCGGGCGTGATCCGCTGGTGCTCGGACACCGCCACCGAATACATCAAGGCCCGCAAGCAGTTCGGCCGCCCGATCGGCGCCTTCCAGGCCGTCCAGCACCGGGCCGCGCAGCTGCTCATCACCAGCGAACTGGCCACCGCCGCCGCATGGGACGCGGTGCGCGGCATCGACGACGAGCCCGACCAGCGCGCGCACGCGGTGGCCGCCGCCGCGCTGACCACCCTCGGCAATGCCGTGCACGCGGCCGTGGAGTGCCTGGCCCTGCACGGCGCGATCGGCTTCACCTGGGAGCACGACCTGCACCTGTACTGGCGGCGCGCCATGACCCTGGCCGGGCTGGCCGGCCCCGGGGAGATCTGGGAGCGCAGGCTCGGCGAGGTCGCCCTGCGCGGCCCGCGCAATTTCGCGGTGCCGCTGCCGGAGACCGACCCGGCCTTCCGCGACTGGGTGTCGGGCATCCTGGATCAGGCCGCCGCCCTGGACAATCCGACCCCGAGCACGCTCGGCGACGCCGACATGATCGCCATCGGCCCGCGCCGCACCCTGCTGGCCGAGCACGGCCTGGTCTCCCCGCCCATGCCCGAGCCCTACGGCATCGAGGCGGGTCCGCTCGAGCAGCTGATCCTGCAGGACGAGTTCGACCGGCACGGCCTGGCGCAGCCGTCCATGGGCATCGGCCAGTGGGTGGTGCCGATCGTGTTGCAGCGCGGCACGCCCGAGCAGCTGGAGCGCCTGGCCTGGCCCGCGCTGCGCGGCGAAGAGATCTGGTGCCAGCTGTTCAGCGAGCCGGAGGCGGGCTCGGACGTGGCTTCGCTGAGCCTGCGCGCCACCCGCGTGGACGGCGGCTGGCGGCTCAACGGGCAGAAGATCTGGACCACGCTGGCGCACCGCTCGCACTGGGGCCTGCTGCTGGCCCGCACCGACCCGGAGGCCGAACGCCATCGCGGGCTCACGGTCTTCCTGGTGGACATGCACGGCGAGGGCGTGACCGTGCGGCCGATCACCCAGTCCAGCGGCGACGCCGAGTTCAACGAGGTGTTCTTCGACGACGCCTTCGTGCCCGACGAGATGGTGCTCGGCGAGCCGGGCCAGGGCTGGCAGCTCACCCTGGAGACGCTGGCCCAGGAGCGGCTGTTCATCGGCGGTGTGCGCGATCCGGGGCACAACGCCCGCATCGTCGGGATCATCGAGCGCGGCGAGTACGCGGGCAGCCGGGAGCAGGCGCTGCGCACGCTCGGCCGGATCAGCGCGCGCGGCGCGGCGATCTCGGCGATGAACCTGCGCGAGACCATCCGCAGGCTCGACGGTCAGCCGGTCGGGCCGGGCACCAGCATCGCCAAGGCCGCGGCCGCCATGCTGCACACCGACGCCGCGGCGGCCGCGCTCGAACTGATCGGCCCGGCCGCCGCGCTGAGCGAGACGGTCAACGTGGTGGTGCACCACGAGCTCGACATCCCCACCTGGGTGATCGGCGGCGGGACCCTGGAGATCCAGCTGAACACGATCGCCACCCTGGTGATGGGATTGCCGCGCAAGTAGTGACCCGACCGGTCAGCGCCCGCTGGTCGAGCGGATCAGCGGGCGCACCACGGTGTCGCGCGCCGCGAGCAGACGCTGTTCGAGACGGCCGAGCAGTGAGTGCAACTCGGTGTCGCGGGTGAGGCGGTCGTCGAGGACGACGTTGACCGCGCCGCGCAGCAGCGCGTACGCCTCCCACTGCTTGGGCGCCATGGTGCGCGGGGAGCGCCGGATGATGCCGTCGGCGATGGAGACGGCGGCCTCGCGCGCGGTGATGCGCTGATTCAGCGGCCAGGGCAGCATCTCGCCGACCTCGCGGCCGAGCTCGTCGTCGTCCAGGGTGCTCCGGGTCATGGCGGTCTCCACCACCCCCAGGTAGGCCACGCCCGCGCTGGCGCCGTGGGCGGCCAGCTCCACCCGCAGCGCCCGGCCGAACTGCTCCACGGCCGCTTTGCTGGTCATATAGGGAGAACCGGCCATGCCTGGCGCGAAGGCCGCGGCCGAGGACACGACCACGACATGCCCGCCCGCGTCGATGACGTCGTCGAGCGCGGGGTGCACCGTGTTGAACACACCGGTCAGGTTGACCGCGATGACCTTGTCGAAGTCGGCCGGGTCCATCAGCCGGATGGTGGCGGGCGGCGGCACGATGCCCGCGTTGGCGACCACCACGTCGATGCGCCCGAACTCCTCGCGCACCCGCTCGACGGCGGCCTTCATGCCCGCCCGGTCGGTGACGTCGGCGGTCACCGCGAAGCCGCGGATACGCAGATCGCGGGCGGTGGCCGCGGCGGCGTCGGCGTCGATGTCGACCACGGCCACGTGCGCGCCGCGCGCGGCGAGCAGCCTGGCCAGTTCCCGGCCGATGCCGGTGCCGGCGCCGGTGACGACGGCGACGCGGTCCTGCAGGTCGAACAGCGGCTGGTCGGAGACGCCGGTGAACGGCACCGAGGCGAGCAGTCCGCGCAGATCCGGCATTTTCATCGGGTCCTCATCTCGTACGATTCGGCGTCGAAACGTCTGGTCCGGCGAGCGTATTCGAAGCTCCAGCTCGGGTACAGGCCGGAGTTCGCGCCGTCGGCGGTGGCGTAGTAGGTGTTGCAGCCGCCGGTGAGCCAGACCGTGTCGGTGCTGCGCGCGTTGACGTCCTCGAGGAACCTGCGCTGCACCTCCGGTCGCACCGCCACCCGTGCGACGCCCTTGTCGCGCATGGTCGTGATCGCGTCGACGATGTAGCGGGCCTGCGCCTCGATCATGAACACGGCCGACTGGTTGCCCACCACGCCGAACGGGCCGAGCGTGGTGAAGAAGTTCGGGAAACCGGCCATCGAGGTGCCGAGGTAGCTGCTGGGCGCCTCGCGGTAGATGTCGGCGGCCGAGCGGCCGTCGAGAGCGTGGATGCGCTCGAACACCTTGGCGGGCATGCCGAATCCGGTGCCCCAGATCAGGGTGTCGACCGGATGCTCCACCCCGTCGGCGTCCACGATCGAGTGCTCCCTGATCTCCGCGATGCCCGCCGTGACCACCTCCACATTGGGCTGGGTGAGCGCCGGGAAGTAGGCGTCGGAGAAGATGGCGCGCTTGCAGCCGATCACGTAGTCGGGGGTGAGGATCTTGCGCAGCCGCGGGTCGCGCACCTGCCGCAGCAGTTGCAGCTTGGCCAGTGTCTCGAAGGGATGGCGGAACCGCTTGTCCACGAAGCCGACCAGGCCGAAGCTCTCGATGCCGGTGTAGAACGCACCGCGCACCGCCTTGCCCAGAGCGGGGACATTGCGCAGCAGGGCACGTTCGACCGCGGTCGTGCGGCGGTCCAGGCGCGAGACGATCCACGGCGCCGAACGCTGGAAGACCGTCAGCGTGCCAACCTTCGGCTGGATCTCCGGGATGAACTGGACCGCGGAAGCGCCGGTGCCGATCACCGCGACCCGCTCACCGGTCAGATCGTGCTCGTGATCCCAGTGCAGCGAATGGAACTGGGTGCCCGCGAACGTCTCCCGTCCGGGCAGGTTCGGAATGTTGGCCTCGCTGAACGGACCGACCGCCGAGATCAGCACGTCGGCGGTGTAGTCACCCCTGCCGGTGGCCACCCGCCAGCGGTTCGTTTCCTCGTCGAACCGCGCGTCGGCGACCTCGACGTCGAAACGCATGTGCGGCACGATGCCGAAGTCGCCCGCGACCTTCTCGAGATAGGCCAGGATCTCCGGCTGGGTGCCGTAGGTGCGCGACCAATCGGGGTTCGGCGCGAAGGAATACGAATACAGATGCGAGGGCACGTCGCAGGCGCAGCCGGGATAGGTGTTGGCGCGCCAGGTGCCGCCAAGGCCGGACGCGCGTTCCAGGATGACGAAATCGGTGATGCCCTTGGCGCGCAGCTCCACGCCGAGCGCGATGCCTGCGAAGCCCGCGCCGATGATGACCACGGGGAAGTGCTCGGCGGCTGCCCCGGCGTCGGTGTTCTCGGTCGCCATGGGGGCGACTCCTTTCGAAAAAAGTTCGGTGTGGCTCACAGGTCCAGCACGAGGTCGCCGCCGTCGGATCGGGAGACGCAGGTCAGCATGGACGTGTCGCGTTCGATCGGAGCCAGCGTGCGGTCACGGTGCCGCACGCGCCCGGACAGCACCCCCACCTTGCAGCTGCCGCAGAAGCCCTGCCTGCAGGAGTACGCGACGCCCGGCCGCACACGCTGGATCGCCGCCAGCGCGGATTCCTCGGCGCCCACCCGCACCGAGATGCCACTGCGGGCCAGGGTCACGGTGAACTCCTCGCCGCCCAGCACCGGCGGCGGCGAGAATCGCTCGGTGTGCAGGGAGACACGCACGTCCTCGCCCACCGCACGGGTGGCGGCGGCCAGCATCGGCGGCGGGCCGCACACGTAGATCGCGGTGCCGGGCACGGCCGAGGCGACGAGCGCCGCCATGTCCGGGACGCCGAACTCGTCGTCGGGCCGGATCTCCACGTCGGCGCCGGGGATGGCGGCCAGCTCGTCGAGGAACGGCATGGTGGCCCGGGAACGGCCGGTGTAGACCAGGCGCGCGAAGCGGTGCTCGGCGCGCGCCGCCCGCAGCATCGGCAGGATCGGGGTGATGCCGATGCCGCCAGCGACGAACAGATACCGGGGTGCGGCCACGTAGTCGAAGGCGTTGCGGGGGCCGCGGATTCGCACCCGGTCACCCACCGTCAGCTCGTGCGCCTCCACCGATCCTCCGCCGCCGTCGGCGATGCGCCGCACCGCGATCCGGTAGCCACGCCGGTCGGCCGGGTCGCCGTTGAGCGAGTACTGGCGCTGACGGCCGGAGGGCAGGAACAGATCCAGGTGCGCGCCGGGCGACCAGGCGGGCAGTTCGATGCCGTTGGGGTGGCGCAGGGTCAGGCTGCGCACGTCCTCGGCCTCGTCGACGATCTCCTCGACCAGCATCGGCATCTCGAAGCCGCCGCGACGGACCGGCTGCGGGCGCGAGAGCAGCGGCGCGGCAGGGCTTTTCACGAACACACTCTTGTAGGCGTCGAACGCGCCGACCAGCAGCCGCAGCGCGGCGTTCGGCTCGTAGCCCACCGTGCCCACCCCGCTCACGCGTGCCCACCCCGGGCCGCCGGGGAGGTGGCCAGGTAGCGCAGCGCGTTGTCCATCGGGCCGAGCTGCGAGGGGTGGAAGCCGGGGCGCAGGTAGCGCGGGATCTCGGTGAAGAAGGTGGTGAAGCTGGGCACCACGCCCCGCACGGTGGCACTGGCCAGCTGCAACGGCCACCAGCGGCCCTTGGCGGGCGAGGGGTCCTTGGCGAACAGGTAGCCGCCGGTCGCGGCGAACAGCGCGAGCAGGCCCATGCTGGCGATGATCGCGTGCCTGGCCTTGCGCGCGTAGCTGCCGTCGACGTGCATGTAGGCGTCGTAGACCACGCAGCGGTGCTCGACCTCCTCCGCGCCGTGCCAGCGGATGAGATCGAGCATGGCCGGGTGCATGCCCTTCTCCTCCAGCACGTCGTTGGTGAGCAGCCATTCGCCGATCACCGCGGTGTAGTGCTCCATGCCGGCGAACAGCGCCAGCCGCTCGCACAGCCATTCGTGTCTGGCGCGGCCGCTCAGCCCGTGGTCGCCGAGCATGCGATCGACCAGCCAGCCGACCAGGTCGACCAGCGGGCCCACCTCGAGCCCCAGCTTCTCCAGCTGGATACGGGCCTGCTCGTGGGAGGTGGCGTGCATGGCCTCCTGGCCGATGAAGCCGCGAACCTCCTCGGCGAGCCGCTCGTCGTCGATCAGCGGCAGCGCCTCCGAGAGCGCCTGGGCCATGGCGCGCTCGCCCTCGGGCAGCAGCAGGTGCATGACGTTGATGATGTGCGTGGCCATCACCTCGCCGGGAATGTAGTGCAGTGGCACGGAAGAGAAGTCGAAGTCGACGTCCCTGGCGTGGATCGCATGTGCCTGCTCGGTGTAGGAGGCAGTGCCCACCGGATGACCCATCGGTTCTTCCTCACGGCTCGACGTTGAACGAGAGACCTTGACGATATTTGTTGACATCAGGCAATGTCAACAGCACCTGATGTCAACTTCTCCGTGTGAGAGGATGGGAAGCATGGTGGCCGAATCCGACGCACTCGCCGGTATGCGCAACTGGCGGGGTCTCGCCCCCGCCGACCGAATCGCCGCCCGCCGCGCCCAGCTCATCGAGGCAGCCACCGACATGATGGCGACCTCGGGCTCGGCGCAACTGTCCATGCGCGGGGTGTGCAGGCAGGCCGGTCTGACCGAGCGCTACTTCTACGAGAACTTCCCCAACCTCGACGCCCTGATGGTCACCGTGCTCGACACCGTGGTGATCGGCGCGCGCGACCGCCTGCTGGACGCGCTGACCGAGGCGCCCACCGAGCGCGAGGCCATGTTCCACCACGTCGTGGCGGCCTTCACCGACTTCCTGCTGGAGGACCGCAGACGCGGGCCGATCATGTTCATGGAATCCCAGGCCAACCCGGTCCTGAAGAAACGCGGCGACGAACTGATCGCCCTGTTCACCCAGCCGATCGCGTTCACCATCGGCAGCGGCGACTACCGCGAGCCACTGCCCGACCATCTCGACGCCTCGCTCAACGCCAACGCCATCTTCGGCTCCCTGGCCTACCTGTACCGCCCATGGCTGGACGGCACCTTCGACGTCCCGCGCGAACGCTTCGACCAGCACGCGGTCCGGGTGCTCACCGCCATCGCCACCGTCCGCTCCTCCGATGTGCCCCGCTCGTCCGACGCGCCCCGCTCCTCCGATGTGCCCCGCTCGTCCGATGTGACCGACGAGTCCTGACCCGTTTGCCCTCGGTCGCGTGTGGCACACGAGGGGCATGACTGCCGACAACGCACCCACCGGCCATGCCCCCTCCCACGTGGCCGCCGACGACCTGCGCCGTCTCCTCGACGCCGTCCCTGGCAGCTGCCTGCTGCTGTCCGAGGGCCGCGTCCAGGTCCACAACGGTCCCGCCGACGACACCGAAGGCCTGGTCGTGGTCACCCGCGCCGATCTGGCCGCCCACCTCGGCGACCGCCCCGACGACAACGAACTGACCACCGAGGCCGCGCTCCTCGACGACAAGATCCGCCTGCTCGGGGCCTGACACCGCGCCCCCACCGGGCATGCGCACGACACCCGCGCCGCGTCGGCCGAGCCGGGCGGCGCGCTTTGTGCTCCCGACCTCAGTGCGAGTAGTCCCGGAACGTCATGACGCCCCCGACCATGACGATCGCCACCGTGAGGATGTACACGGTGACGCGGAGCCACACCGGCCCGTAATAACTGACCGCCATCGAGGCACCGAGAGCCGCGAGGATCATCACCACCCCGTAGAAGGGCGTGTACTGCTCCTTGTCGACCATGCCTCCAGTGTCCTCCGCCGACTGCGAACGCGCCGGTCGCGCGGGCAGGCCGACCACACCGCCTAATTCCGTTGCCCGGAGCCGGGGCGATTTGCCACCATCGCGACATGAACGCCGAGCCCCAGCGAGCACTCGCCCCCGGCGTCGCGCCCCCGCGACGCATCGACCTGGGCGATCTCGTCGTGCGCCAGTGGCGGCCGGAGGATCTCGTCCCCAGTTTCGAGGCGGTCGCCGCCTCCTACGAGCACCTGCACCCGTGGGCGGAATGGCTGCCCGAACCCCCGCCCCTGGAACAGCAGCGCGCCTTCGGCGACGCCGTCGCGTCGAGCTGGCCCGGACCCGACGGCGGCTGCCACTACGGCATCTTCGACGCCGGGGGCTCCGTCGTCGGCGCGACCGGCTTCCACGACCGCCTCGGCCCGCACGCCCTGGAGATCGGCTACTGGTGCCACGTGCGCCACACCGGCCGCGGCATCATCACCCGCACCACCGAGGCGCTGACCCGCGCCGCGCTGGCGCTCCCCGATATCGAGCGCGTCGAAATCCATTGCGACGAGGCCAATGTCCGCAGCGCCGCGATCCCCCGCAGGCTCGGCTACCGGCTCGACCGGGTCGAGGAACGCCAGGTGCGCGCCCCCGCCGAGTCGGGCCGCACCATGATCTGGGTCATCGACGGCCCACTCGCCCGGTGAGACCCAGCGCGACGATCTGACGCAGCCCGTGCTCGAACCCGCACACCGCGACCGAGGCGGGCGTCATCGACATCCGAATCCCCTCGGAGACAGGCAGTTCCATCCACCGTGCCAGTACCGCGCGGGAGAAGTGCCCGTGCCCGACGAACACCACATCGCGCTCGCCCATCCGCTCCAGAGCCAGCGCCACGGCGCGGGGGGGCCCCGCGCCCCCCCCCCCCCCCCGCACCCCCCCCCGGCCCCCCGGGGGGCCCACCACCCCCTACCCGCCCGACTACCCCGACC
>NZ_JARWRU010000487.1 GCF_029867845.1 Nocardia farcinica
GTCCAACACCGGTCAGTACCTGTAACAACCACATCACCTGTCACAACGACATCGGAGCACCGGCCGCGATCCCCACGAGGGGCGCGGTCGGTGCTCTTTCGGGGAGGAAGCGCATGCAGAGGCTCGCGGCCGACCGTGCCCGGCTGGTCGGGCAGAGGCTCGGCGACGGGCGCTATCGCGTCACCGGCGAGGTGACGCTGCCCGCGTCGCCGGAGCGGGTGCGCGCCTGCCTGACCGACGTGGCGCTGCTGCGGCGCTGGGCGGTCGGCGGCAAGGTCGGCACCCGGCTCAGCGGCGGCGACGGCCGCTACACGTTCCATTTTCGGATGAGCTCGGCGATGACCATGACGATGTACGGCGAGCTGCGCGTCGACGAGCCGCGCCGGGTGGTTCGCCACTACAGCGACGCCCGGCCGGGAAGCGATCCGGGCACCGGCCAGGAGCGCATCGTGGAGTACGTGCTCGAGCCCGCGCCGGCGGGCACCATCGTGCGCTGCGTCTACGAGGCGGACGTGCCAGGTCTCGGCGATCGCGGCGGCCGGGTGGTGGCCGATGCCGAGGCCGCGTCGCTTGCCCATTCCCTCGAGCGCCTGGCCCATGTGGCGGCCGGACGGCGGATGCCGTGGTGGCGGCGGGTGTTCGCCTTCGTCTTCCCGAAGTCGCCCATGCCGGTCTGATATCGGCCGAGCGCCGAGAGGGTCGGCCGGTACACCGTGTGGATGAGGTCGAGTACGCCCCCAGGGGGTCGTGTTCGGCGCGTCGGCGCGGATACCGTCGGGGCATGAGGGGTGAATCTCTGAAATCGGTACGAGCGTCGGAGTATCCGCGCCTCGCGATCGGGGGAGTGGGCTTCGTCGCCGCGAGTTCGGCCGCGGTGCTGGTGTTCTCGGCGAGCCGGTACGGCTTCTTCGGTGACGAGCTGTATTTCCTGGCGGCCGGACGGCGGCTGTCCTTCGGCTACGCCGATCAGGGGTTCATGCTGCCGGCGCTGGCGCGGCTCATGGACACTCTCGCGCCGGGATCGCTGCTCGCACTGCGTCTTCCGGTGGTCGTGCTGACGGTGCTCGCGGTGGTGTTGTCCGCCCAGATCGCGCGCGAACTCGGCGGCGGGCGCGCCGCGCAGATCCTGACCGCGCTCGCCTACTCGACCTCCTCGTTCCTGCTGTTGCAGGGCAAGGTGTTGAGCACCAACGCGATCGACACCGTGCTGTGGGTGGTGATCACCTGGCTGGTGGTGCGATGGGTGCGGACGAGGCGGGACGTCCTGCTGCTGGCCGCGGGTCTGGTGACCGCGGTGGACATGCAGGTGAAGTGGCTGATTCCGGTGTTCTGGATCGCGGTCGTCGTCGGGGTCGGCGTCTACGGACCTCGCGAGCTGTTGCGCAGGCCGCTGCTGTGGCTCGGTGGCGCGATCACGGTGGCGGTGACGATCCCGACGCTGCTCTGGCAGGCGCGCAACGGGTGGCCGCAGCTCGGCATGGCCGAGGTGGTGAGCGGCGAGCAGGAGTTCGTCGGCGGGCGGGCGCTGTTCGTGCCCCTGGCGCTGCTCATGGCGGGTCTGCTCGGCGCGCTGCTGCTCTGCTACGGCGTCTGGGCGTTGTGGACGCACGAGTCGCTGCGGCCCTATCGGTTCCTCGGAGTCGTGCTGGTGCTCGTGACGGTTGTCTTCCTGATCACGGGCGGACGCAGCTACTACGTGGTCGGGCTCTACCCGGTGGTGTTCGCGGCGGGCGCGGTGGCGGCGACCGGGCGAGTCGCCCGGCTCGGCGTTCGTCGTCGACGGTGGGCGCGGGGGGCCTGCGTGCTCGCCGTGGCGGCCTCGGTCCTGCTCGTGGCGTCGGCGGTCCCGTGGCAGGACGAAGCCGGTCTCGAGCCCGCCGCGAGCGTCGAGGAGGCCTCGCTGGGCATCGGGCTCTACGGCGAGTTCGGCTGGCCGGAACTGACCGAGGCGGTGGAACAGGCCGTGGCCGGCCTGCCGCCGGAGGAGCGGGCCACGGCCGTGATCGTCACCGAGGTCTACTGGCAGGCGGGCGCGCTCGACCAACTGGGTCGCGACCGGCTGCCCGCGGTGTACAGCCCGAGCCGGGGCTTCGGATATTTCGGCACACCGCCGCCGGAGGCGACGACAGCCCTGTGCGTCGGCTGGGACGACGGGCGACTCCGGCAGCGGTTCAGCACCGTCGAGCCGGTCGGCGCCGTGGACGTGCGGCTCGGCTTCCCGGGCGTCACCCGGGACGTGACGATCTGGAAGTGTGCCGGTCCGCTCGGAGGCTGGCAGGCCCAGTGGGACGACTGGATGCACCTGTGAGGCGGGTACGAGCCACCCGCCGCCGGCACTAGGCTGGGTCCATGACCGCAGGGCAGACCGAGATCTGGCACAACCCCCGGTGCTCCAAGAGCCGGGCGGCGCTGGCCCACCTGGACGCCACCGGCGCCGGCTACACCGTCCGCGACTATCTCGACCAGCCGCCCACCGCCGAGGAGTTGCGCGCCGTGCTCGACCGCCTCGGTCTCGAGCCGTGGGACATCACTCGCACCGGCGAGCAGATCGCCAAGGAGCTCGGCCTGGCGCAGTGGGGTCGCGCCCCGGAGGATCGGGACCGCTGGATCGAGGCGCTGACCGGGAATCCGAAGCTCATTCAGCGCCCCATCGTCCTCACCGCCGATGGCCGCGCTGTGGTCGCCCGCAGCGAGGAGACTCTCCGCGAACTCGGCTGACCAGGGGAAGTCCAATCGAACGCGTGCGTTCGTCCCCGTCGGATCATTCGGTAGCCGGTCCGCTTGCCGAACTCTGTGCCGATAAGGTTTGGTAAGCTCGCGGCGTGGCAGACGACCGCGCTCCGGCCGGGTGGCCGGCGATCGGCGAGGAGGCCCATCCCTGGTCCCTCGGCGATGCGGCCACGTCACGGACGCAGCGTCGCAAGCACTCCGGGGAGTATCGAGCCGCCACGGTGCCCGCCATCGCCCGGCAGCGCGTCGAGCTGCCCGCCGGCCTGTTGGTTGAAGCGGAAGAAGCGGCGAACACGCTTGCCCGCTTCGACGCCCATCGGGCGCTGGGCACCGAGTCCGGCCCGATGAGCGCCGTGCTGCTGCGCACCGAGAGTGCGGCCTCCTCGCAGATCGAGAACCTCACGGTCGGCGCCCGCAAGCTCGCGCTGGCCGGCCTCGGCGTGCACACCGATCGCAACGCGCGGATCGTCACCGCCAATGTCCGCACCATGGAGGCCGCGTTGGCGCTGAGCCGCGAGATCGACCGGGACTCGGTGCTGTCGATGCATCACGCGTTGCTGGCGGACTCCGACCCGGCCACCGCGGGGCGATGGCGGGATCAGCAGGTATGGGTCGGCGGCTCCGCGCTGGGGCCGCACGGTGCGATGTTCGTGCCCCCGCACCACAGCCGGGTGCCCGCGGCGATGGACGATTTCTTCGAGTTCGCCGCCCGTACCGACGTACCGGGATTGGTGCACGTGGCACTCGCGCACGCCCAGTTCGAGACGATCCATCCGTTCACCGACGGCAACGGGCGCACCGGCCGCGCGCTGGTGCACGCCATGCTGCACCGTCGGGGGCTCATCCGGCACGTGACGGTGCCGCTGTCGGCCGGGTTGCTCGTCGACACGCCCTCCTACTTCGAGGCGCTCACCAGCTACCGCGCCGGTGACCCGCTGCCGATCGTGCGGCAGTTCATCGACGCCACCTTCTTCGCCGTCGACCGCGGCGCGCGGCTCGTCGCCCGGCTGTGCGAGATCCGTGACCGCTACCGCGCCGCCGTCACCGCGCGCCGGGATTCGGTGGTGTGGCCCTTGATCGACCGGCTCCCCGCCCAGCCCGCGGTCGACAACGCCTACGTGCGCGCGAGCTTCGGCGTGACGGACGTGGCGGCCCAGCGCGCGATCGACCGGCTCGTCGACTCCGGCGTGCTGCGAGCGCCGAAATCCGCCGCGCGCAACCGGGTGTGGGTGGCCGAAGACATCATCCGGGTGCTGGACGAATTCGCCGAAGGAGCGCGCCGGGTGCGGGGCGGGCAGCGCTGACCAGAGGGCGGGCGTGGGGACGTACCACGCGGTAGGGTCCCGGAACATGATGGTTCAACTGCGCCACAACCCCGCCTCGGCCGTCGCCCGCTGCTTCCTGGCGGGTGGGGAGCCGATGCGGGTGCAGACCGGCGCGATGCTGGCGCATTCGGCGGGGGTGACGCTCCAGGCGCGGGCCGAGGGCGGGATCGTGGAGGGGCTCAAGCGGTCGATGCTGGCCGGGGAGTCGTTCTTCGTGTCCACCTTCACCGCGCCGCCACAGGGGGGATGGGTGGACGTGGCCTCGGCCCTGCCGGGAGACATGCTGAACCTGACCATCACCCCGGACCGGCCGTACTTCATCAACCGGGGCGGCTGGATCGCCAACTCCCACGGGGTGACCGTGGAGGGCAAGTGGGGCGGGTTCGCCAACCTGCTCGGCGGCGAGGGCGGCTTCGGCCTGCGCGCCCACGGCGAGGGGCAGGTGGTTGTCGGCGTGTTCGGCGCGATCGACGTCATCGATCTGCAGCCGGGTGAGCAGGTCACCATCGACACCGGCCACGTGGTCGCCTACGACCTGATGATGCACTACACCATCCGGCGCGCGGTCTCCGGCCGGTCGATCCAGTCGCTGAAATCCGGGGAGGGTTTCGTGTTCGATTTCGTCGGTCCCGGCCGGGTGCTGTTGCAGACTCGCAATCCGCGTGCCTTCGCCGCCTGGGCGGTGTCGGCCTCGGGCGCGAGGTGAGGCGGCGCGAGATGGTGCTTCCGCGTTCCCTGGCCACTTTCAACCGGCACGTCACCAACCGCGTCGCCATACCGCTGGCCGCCAAGCTGCGGCCGCTGGCGGTGGTGCGGCACAAGGGCCGCCACAGCGGCCGCGCCTACGAGACGCCGGTGCTGTGCTTCGACGACGGGCCGGTGCACCGCATCGCGCTGACCTACGGCCGTGACGTCGACTGGCTCAAGAACGTGCTCGCCGCGGGCACATTCGAGGTGAGCAGCAAGGGCCGCACCGTGCGGCTGACCGATCCCGAGGTGGTCGAGGACCCCTCGGCGTCCTGGGCGCCCGCGGGTGTGCGAACGGTGCTCGAGGCCGTCGGGGCACGTTTCCATCTGCGCGCCACGGAGATCGGCGCACCGGGCGAGGACTGAGGGCCCGACGCCGGGAGCCGCCGCGGTCAGCGCACCTCGTCGCCGAGATCCCAGTGCGCGGCGTGGTGCAGGGTGTCCGGCGTGAGCCCGAAGGTGCGCCTGCACGTGCGGGTCAGGTCGGTGCTGTCGTCGAAACCGGCGGCGCGCGCGGCGGCGGCCAGGTCGTCGCCGGAGCGGAACCGGGCGATGGCGATGCGCAGACGCAGCCAGAGGATGTACGGCCGCAACGGGATGCCGACCTGCTCGGTGAACAGGTGCGACAGCCTGCCGGGGGAGAGGCCGACCCGCTTGGCCACGTCGGCGCCCCGGATGGTGCGGTCGAGCACCAGCGAGGGCAGCAGGTGCAGGGCCTCGGTGACGGCGGCGTGCCGGTGCGTCGGGGCGATCGGCGTGGAACGCAGAGTCTGCACGATGGCGGCGACCTGCTCGGCGATGGGGGAGTCGGCCAGCGCCGGCGGCAGGGGATTGCTGTCGTCGGCCCAGCCGCCGCGATGGGCGTCGGCCGCCGCGGCGGCGCCCGCCGCGGTCTCCGGGTCGAGGTAGAGCGTGGCGCCCTCGGCGGCGGTTTCGATCCGGTAGGGCGCGTCGGCGGGCACGATCACCCTGGTGCCCTGATGGCGCACCCCGCCCGCGTCCATGACGGTGACCGGCGTGCGCGCGACCAGCATCTGCACCGTGTGGTGCGCGTGCAGAGCGGAGGGCTCGATGGGCCCGCCGAAGGCCAGGATGCCCGGCCGGAGCAGAGCCGTTGCCCAGCGGGGCTTTTCGTCGACGACCAGGGCCTTCTCCATCCGACGCTCCCGCATGCCGAGCACTCCGGGCCCGGAATTCGGACCCTGAGCACGAGAATATCCGGGGACACGCCTCCGGCGTGGTCGTTTCGGCGAGTCGGTCCACCCGGGGCGGCGATCGCTCATCCGTTGCGGCAGCGCCTGCTTCACCGCGGCGCTCAGCGATCACCCGCCAGCCGGTGATAGCAGCGGTGCCACAGCCACTCCACCGGACCGCGTTCGAACCGGCGCAGCCACACGTGCGCCGCGGTCACCACGATCGCCGAGACCAGCAGATACACGCCGACGGTGAACGGCACGCGCGCGTCCTCGCCCACCCGGGCCGCGAGCCCGAGTCCCCAGCCGTAGCACAGCGCCGAGGCCACCAGATTCTGGAGGATGTAGCAGGACAGGGCCGTTCGCCCGACCTCGCTCAGCCTGCGCCCGGCGAACCCCGGTCGCGCGCCGCGCACGTAGTAGCCCGCCACCAGCGCGAGCAGGCCGAGGGCGACCAGTGGCGCTGTGCCGTAGCGGGTGAGGACCAGCACCGATCCGCCGACGAGCATTCCGGCCAGCAGGTCGGCCACGGCCGCCAGCGCGCCGACGACCAGCAGCCGCCGGCGTAGGGCCGCGCCCTCGGGCCGGAAGACGCCACGCCGGTACAGCGCCGCGCCGGTCAGGAACAGCGCCACCGACATCGGGAAGATCACCAGCGGTTCCAGCCGGAACAGCGCGGCGTTGTCCAGCCGGAACAGCACCAGGTCCCAGAACGAACCGTGCGCATAGGGATTGGGCTCGAGCGGCCGCGGTTCCCCTGAGCCCGAACCGGAATCGGCCGCGAGCAGTGCCAGAGCGAACAGTGACAGCATCGCCACGTGTACCGCTGCCGCGCCGAGCAGCCACCGCCGCTGCGCCCGCTCGCTCGTGGCCAGCAGGAAGGCCACCACCAGACCGGTGACGGCATAGCCCATGAGCACGTCGAACTCGGCGACGAGCACGAAGTTCAGCACCCCGTCGAGGAACAACAGGCAGGCACGCCACGGATAACCGCCCGGCCAGCGGCGTCCGGCCCGCGCCGCCGAGGCCTGCTGGATCGCCAGGCCGATGCCGAACATGACGGTCAGCAGGCCCAGGAATTTGCCCTGGGCGAGCTGTTGCAGCAGCCGCTCCACCCACCCGGAGTCGGGGGAGCCCACGCGGTTCAGGTAGCCGATCATCCCCTCGGGATCGGTCATGATCCAGATGTTGGTGCCGAGGGTGCCGAGGATCGCCACGCCCCGCGCCACATCGAGCGCGGCGAGCCGACTCGGGGCGGGCCCGTGTGCGCCGTCCGGTGCCGGATCGGGAGCCCTCCCGGTCGTCCCGGTCGCCGTGGTGTTCTCGGTCGCCGTGGTCTTCTCTGGCGAGGTGGTGTTCTCGGTCGCGGCGGGGTTCTCGGGCACGCAGTCACTGTCGCACCGTGCGGCGCGGGTGTCGTCGCCCGCGCGGACCCGTTCGGCTACCCGTCGCGGGGGAGGCAGGCACCGCCGTCCGTCCACCGAGAGAACGACACGGATACCCGGTGGGAACGACCCGAACCCCGAGCGCGTGCGACGGCCCCGGGGGTGTCCCGATCGGACCGGACGCGGACGGGTACGCCCGCCGTGGCGGGCCGCGTCGCCTAGTCTCGTGGGTATGCAGCGCATCATCGGAATAGAGGTCGAATACGGCATCTCGACGCCCACGGAGCCGTCGGCCAACCCGATCCTCACCTCCACGCAGGCGGTCCTGGCGTACGCGGCGGCCGAGGGCGTGCCGCGCGCGCGGCGGACCCGATGGGACTACGAGGTGGAGTCGCCCCTGCGCGACGCGCGCGGGTTCGACCTGAGCTGGATGAACGGCCCGGCGCCGGTCATCGACGCCGATGAGGTCGGTGCGGCCAACATGATCCTCACCAACGGCGCCCGGCTCTACGTCGACCACGCGCACCCGGAGTACTCCGCGCCCGAGGTCGTCGACCCGCTGGACGCGGTCATCTGGGACAAGGCGGGCGAGCGTGTCATGGAGGCCGCGGCCAGGCCCGCCTCCCGCGTGCCCGGCCCGCCCCGGATGGAGCTGTTCAAGAACAACGTCGACGGCAAGGGCGCCTCCTACGGCACCCACGAGAACTACCTGATGAACCGGGACACCCCGTTCAACCAGATCATCGTCGGCCTGACGCCCTTCTTCGTCTCCCGGCAGGTGATCTGCGGGTCCGGCCGCGTCGGCATCGGCCAGTCCGGCGATCAGGCAGGCTTCCAGCTGTCGCAGCGCGCCGACTACATCGAGGTCGAGGTCGGCCTCGAGACCACCCTCAAGCGCGGCATCATCAACACTCGCGACGAGCCGCACGCCGACGCCGACAAGTACCGCAGGCTGCACGTCATCATCTGCGACGCCAACCTGGCGGAGATGTCGACCTACCTCATAGTCGGCACCACCGCGCTGGTGCTCGACCTGATCGAGGGGGGCGAGGACCTGTCGGACCTGCAGCTGGCCCGCCCGGACACCGCCGTGCACCAGATCAGCCACGACCCGACCCTGCGGGTGGCCGTGGCGATGGCCGACGGCCGCGAGCTGACCGGCCTGGCCCTGCAGCGGCTCTACCACGAGCGGGTCGCCAAGTTAATGGACCGTGAGGGCAACGACGACCCGCGCGCCCGCGACGTGCTCGACAACTGGGCGATGGTGCTCGACCTGCTCGAGCGCGATCCGATGGAGTGCGCGAATCTGCTCGACTGGCCCGCCAAGCTGCGCCTGCTCGAGGGCATGCGCAGCCGCGAGGGCCTGAACTGGGCCGCGCCCAAGCTGCACATGATGGACCTGCAGTACTCCGACGTGCGCCTGGACAAGGGCCTGTACAACCGGCTGGTGGCGCGCGGGTCGATGAAGCGGCTGGTCACCGAGCAGCAGGTGCTCGACGCCATGACCAACCCGCCCACCGACACCAGGGCCTATTTCCGCGGCGAGTGCCTGCGCCGCTTCGGCGCCGACATCGCGGCCGCCAGCTGGGACTCGGTGATCTTCGACCTCGGCGGCGACTCGCTGGTGCGCATCCCCACCCTGGAGCCGCGCCGGGGCACCAAGTCCCACGTCGGCAAACTGCTCGACGGGGTGGACAGCGCGGCCGACCTGGTCCGGGAACTCACCCACTGAGCTGCCCGTCGAACGGCCCCTGACGCGTCATCGGATCGGTTCCGATCGGCGGTCGAGATCACAGGGACAGACCGCACGAAAAGGCAACAGATCCGACATGGTGTCGGGGTCGCTGGGTAGTGTTGAAGGACGAGCACGCACATTGCGCATGATCGGAACCGTGCTCACCCCTGGCTCCGGTCATGATGAGAACACAGGAGGTCGGCTGCCATGGCACAAGAGCAGACCAAGCGCACCGGAGGCGGCGACGAGGACGACGGTGCCGTCGGCCCCGAAGCCGCCGGGCAGGAACGCCGCGAGAAGCTGGCGGAGGAGACCGACGACCTGCTCGACGAGATCGACGACGTGCTCGAGGAGAACGCGGAGGACTTCGTCCGCGCCTACGTGCAGAAGGGCGGCCAGTGACAGCGGGTGACCCGATGCGTCTCCACCCGGGGCACGCGCTTTCCTCGTTCACCGAACATCTGCGGACGCACGCCCCGGAACTGTTGTTGTCCAACAAGTTCTCGGCCATCGACCGCGCCCCCCCGGAGGGCCGGGGGGCCCGGGGGGGGGGGCAGGCCCCCCCCCGCCCCCCCCACCGCGCCGGGCGCGAACCCCGGGGGGGGGGGGGGGGGCCGCGGGCG